>JAFDJA010000136.1 GCA_019307745.1 Deltaproteobacteria bacterium
AAACATATTGCCGCAGAAAATGCAGGACACCATGTTTTTTTTTTTTTTTTCATTACTGCAACCAATCGCCATTTCAATGGCGGGAGTAGGGAATCAGAACTACACCAAAGTATAAGATCATGGAAAGAAACAATTAAATTTTTGCACAAATATTTAGATAAATAAGATTTTTAAAAAATATTACCCTAAGTTTTGGAATTTTTATTATTACCTCTATATTTTTTTATAACAAGACAGGCATTGCCTCCTCCGAAACCAAAAGAGTTACTTATTGCAACCTCGAAATCAAGCAATTCAGCTCCTCCGGTCACATAATCCAAAGGACATTCCGGATCAGGTTCCTCATAGTTTATTGTCGGGGGTAACAAACCAATATATACACTAATTACGGTTGATATGAATTCTACCGCCCCAGCAGCCGCCAAAAGATGACCAAACATCGACTTTATTGAACTGATCTTAAGGTCTTTTGCATTTTTTTCAAAGACCTTCATGATGGCAGCGCTCTCAATTTTATCGTTCAAGATGGTGGAAGTACCATGAGCATTGATGTAGTCAACCTCTAGCGGGTCTATATCCGCGTCTTTGATTGCATTTTCCATTACTCTGCACATTCCATCACCAGCAGGATCTGGGGCTGTGAAGTGGAAGGCGTCTGCAGTATTACCGTATCCAATAAGCTCCGCGTATATCCGGACCTTACGGTTGAGGGCATGATCAAGCCTTTCTAATACAACAACACCGCAACCTTCGCCCATCACAAAACCATCCCTGTTTTTATCAAATGGCCTGCTTGCCCTTTCGGGACAATCATTCCTCTTTGACATCGATCGGGTGGCGCAAAACCCCCCATAGGCCAGAGGAGTGATAGCAGCTTCTGAAGCTCCTGCCAGTATGATATCAGCATCTCCTCTCTGAATAATTCGGAAAGCATCGCCGATGGCGTTTGATCCAGTAGAACAGGCAACAGAAGGGGCAGAAAGAGGCCCTTTCAAACCATATATGATTGAAACCATACAGGCAGCCATATTTATGATAAGCATGGGCACAAAGAATGGGCTCAGAGATTTTGGACCCCTTTCAGTTAGCATTAAATGGCCTTTTTCTATTGTGGCAGAACCTCCAGTTCCGGATCCTATTATGACTCCGGCTCTGTTTCTATCAAAATTTATGTTATCCAGACCAGCGTCTTTTAGAGCCATGTCGGCTGAAGCTACAGCAAACTGGGTAAATCTATCCATTCGCTTGGACAATTTAGTATCAATCCATTCTTCAGGATTAAAATTCTTTACCTCTGCGGCCATCTGAGAGGAAAAGTCCGTGGGATCAAAATGGGTGATTCTCGATATACCGTTTCGACCGGCTTTTAATGCCTTAGAGAAATTATCAATACCCACTCCAATAGGGGTCACCATGCCTAATCCAGTTACAACTACCCTTTGTTCCTTCATTATTTACAATTACTATATACACATCCAAAATCTGCATTTTGGCTTATTTTTCTTTTTATATCTGCTTGAAAATACCTTGACGATCCATGTTTATTTTTAACAGCCATATCTTTTTTTGTAATTAATCACAAGCGCCAATAGCACCTAAAATCATATAATACTCAAGCAAAGTTATTTTATCAAGTCCGATTCAGTAATATTCAAATGTAAATGCAATTAAAGAGCCAATAATATCTTTACTAAAATAATAAAAGTGTTACCCATGTTCTGATTACACATCTAACTTCTACTATCTAAGATCTGCTATCTGCTATTCCTGAAAGGAATGGTAGCGGGGGATGGTTTGCCCGATCAAATCATTTCTCCTCTGGATAGTTCATCTTTTTTACCAGGGTTTTAAAACGGGGATGATGGCGCAGAGGATCCCATTTGGGATTCACCCTAAGATAAATCATGTTCTGCAAACGCTCTTCATAAGCCTTCTCCAGCCAATCCAGGGCCAGTTCGTGTTCCCCAGCGATTACATAGTATCTTGCAATTTTCATAGCAAAAGCGGGATTTGCCTCTTTTGCCATAGCGTCGGCAATCCGGCCAATTGCAGTGTTATAGCCTCCTTCAGCCATGCCTTGTTCCAGCACCTCTATAAGATCATGCTGGCCTCTAACAGTAAAAATTTTTTTTTGTAATTCCAGTGATTCTTTAAACATTCCCTTGTGGTAGTAGATGGCCTTAATGCCGGAGAGGGCGTTCAGGAACTCAGGTGCCAGGGCGAGGCCTTTTTGATACTGGATGAGGGCTTCGTCATACATACGTGAACGATACAGAGCAACGCCGTAATACGTCAGGTACATAAAGTTGAGGGGATCCAGCTCCAATGCCAGTTTCATCTGTTCCGTTGCCTCCTCCAGGCGTTTCATAGCTGTTAGGTACAGGCCGTAAAAAACATGGGCATCCGCGTCATTGGGATTCAGCTTAAGGGCCAGAAGGAATTCCTTTTCAGCTGTATCCCAGTCCCAGTCATACCAAGTGGCGATTCCTGCCAGGGCGAAATGGGTCTGCGAATGGGTATTGTCCAGTTTCAGGCTCTGAGCGGCTGCTTTTCTTGCCTTATCAATGGCATCATGGGGAAGTTCTGCAGCAGCTGTGGACGTGGCCCGTGCCATCCATACAAAAGCAATACCAGAGTATGCTGGTGCATACGAAGGATCTTTCTTCAGGGCCAGTTCGAAGTAGCGCAGGGCCAGGTCCAGGTCTGCTGGTGTCAACTTTTTCCAGTGAAGAGAACCCTTCAGATAGGCATCGTAAGCTTCGGGATTTATCTTACCGGTTTCGGCCAGACGTTTGTCTTCTTTAGAAGTCAGTTTAAGCTGGATTTTATCTGCCACAGCCCGGGTCACCTCACTGTAAATCATCAGTATATCAGCCTTGGGGCGAGTATAAGTGTGTCCCCAGAGGTTGCGCTCTTCGGGGAGTGCGTCGATCAACTGGAAACGGATGCGCACCGGGTCTCCGGCCTGATAAACTGTGCCCTCCACAACGGCATCCACATTCAAATCCCGGGCGATCTCTGAAAGAGACTTGTCTGTTTTCTTGTAGTGCATTACCGAGGTACGTGAAATCACCCGGCGCAATCCACTGATCTGACCCAGCTGACCGATCAACTCATCGGTCACTCCTTCGGCGAAATATTCCTGGCCGGGATCACCGGTAAGGTTCTTTACCGGCAGGACGGCTATGGAATCGATTGTTTGAGAACTGCCGCTAAACAGGCCCAGTACTATCACAGCAGTGATGATCAACGCGGCTGAGAGTGCATACATTATGGTGGTTTTCCTCTTGCGCAGTTTTGTTTTCCGCAGCCGAGCTTTGATCTCTTCGGGCACGATTCCTTCTGATATGGAACTCAGGTCAGCCAACAACTCATCTATGGACTGGTACCGCTTTCCCGGACTCTTCTCCAGGGTCCTGGCTATAACCTGATCCAGGGATATGGGGATCTCGGGACGCACCTCGATCACTGGCTCCGGATCTTCATTCATAATGGAGTAAATAATTGCCTGATCGTATTCCCCTCTAAACGGAAGCTGACCGGTAAGGATCTCATAAAACAACACACCCAGGGACCAGATGTCGGTTCGATGGTCAACAGTTTCTCCTACAGCCTGTTCAGGCGACATGTAGGCCACGGTGCCCATGGTGGTGCCGGTTTTGGTCAGCCTGGTCTGTCCCCGCAACTTGGCCAGGCCAAAGTCGAGGATTTTCACCACCCCATCCCCGGTGACCATGATGTTTGCAGATTTAATATCCCGGTGGATGATCTCCTTCCCGTGCGCCTTACCCAGGCCTTCGGTAATCTGGATGGCGATATCCAAGATTTGATCCATGGGTAGGGGCAGACCTGTGTGTCTGCCCTTATCTTTATTTGATTCATTTTTATCCGAGGGCGGCCACATGGGGCCGCCCCTACATATGATTTCTTTTAATGTTTGACCTTCCACTTGCTCCATGGCAATATAGGTCTGGCCTTCAAATTCATTGATTTCGTGAATGGTAACGATATTTAAATGGTTCAGCGCGGCGGCAGCTCTGGCTTCATGGATGAAGCGTGTTTTTTCTTCTTCATTAAGGCTGATGTGGGCGGGTAAAAACTTTAGGGCAACAATCCGGTCAAGCTTTGTATCCTCTGCCTTATAAACAACTCCCATACCCCCTTCACCGATCTTTTCCAGGATCTTGTAATGGGAGATTGTTTTGCCAACCACTTTCCACCTCTATTTATCCAATCATATCAAATCATATCTTGCAACTTGTTTATAACAAATTAATAAAATTTTTTCAAAAAAGCAACGACCGTCCCCATTTTTTCATTTTTTTTATACGGATTTCTAGGTAGAGTCTACTCCAAGTTCCGCTTTAACCAGACCTTTAAGCCATCCATCCACACTATCTTCACCAAAGTCCAAAAGTGCAGAGTGATATATTCTTCCCCCTAGCTCCACATGGGCATCATCGATAGGTTTGAAGCAGAGAGGGATCACAACGGGAGCATAGGCTGCTAGGTCATTGACTGTTGTATACAATCTGCGCAGGTTAGGTCGCATTGCCATGTAGGTTTGTTTGATATTGAGCCAGCAAGCACCCTGAACAGGTGAAAAGTCATCACCGGTTCCCCGGGCAAGCCATCGACGAAGGAACAGAACACGCTCTTTGGGCTTAACAGGATGTTGCTTAAGATGATTCATCCATGCTGCTGTTAAAGGATCGCTGGAAAGCAGCTTGGTATTTACCTTGTCTGGCTCGAAGCAAAAATAGAAACCCTCTACTTTTTCGTCAGGTCCCTTAGCCACAAAAAAGCTATCCGGGTGAAGGTTCAGCCACTGCTCGGTTAGTCGGGAGGCTTCTGGAGTTTCTTCAGAGCGGGCTATTTCTATAATTTCGGCGTGGTTGTCTGCAGTTGCAGGTTGGAGGCTGTACTCGCTACTCCCCTTTGGAAAGAAGGCTTCCCGAATGATAGGATTCTCAATTAGATAGAGCATTTCGGCAGTGAGGCGCCAGAGGCGGTGTTCCTGTGCTCGTCGGGATTGTGTTGAAAAAAACCGCCAGGCTCTGCTCCGGTAGAGGCAGTAACGCTCCGGATCTCGGAATGAAAGCTCAGTAGATACTGCTTCTTGAACAACGTCGTGAAGGATGAGGCCCTCAAGGGTATTGTATACAAATGGTAACTGTTCCAGCTCATCAAAGATGTCTCGGGTCTCTGATAATTCAAGTATCGCCCTAAGGATTGGCTCTGTTGTCCATCGAACCGTGGATGCCGCTTCCACTGCTTTCATTATGTCATGGGAAAGTCCTGAAAGTAGAACTCGCGATAACTGAGAAACAATTTTTGTAGGAGGGCCTGAATGGATCTTCAAATCGGGTTGTGAACGAAGAGCAGCAGCACCCAGTTCAAGTGCAAGCGGGTGTCCATGGGCAAACTTTTTCACTCGCTTGATTTGGTTTGGATTGAGACTTCGTGTTTCGAGCATCTTGATTGATTCCTGGTCAGACAGCTCCTTGAGCTCGATTACCTTGAAGAGGTTCTGCCAGCCTGGTGAAGTAAACCAGGCGGTCATGGGAGCGTAACGACTGACGATTACGGTTAAAGCTGTATCCGGTAGGGTTGGTACGAAAACCTGCCGTAGCCAGGTGTCCATCAGTGTGAAGTTCTCATAATGATCCAGGCAGAGAAGTGTCCTTTCTCCACTTTTTGAGATAAGGGAATAAAAGTCATCAGATGTGGTTTCTTCGACTTTCATACCCAGTGAGGTAGAAAGTCTGTCAAAAAATCCTGTTGTAGTCGGCTCTGTGTCTCGGCAATCGATGTAGATACCTCGACATCCATCAGAAGTAATCCGGTCAATCATGTGATGAATCAAGAAGGATTTTCCGATTCCTCCGGGTCCATGTATATAGGCCACGACAAAGGGTAATTCTGTAGCTTCAAAGGCACTCATGAGTATATTAAGTTCTTGTTTTCGCCCCACGAAAGTACCTTTGGAACTTTTGGAGAGCCGCTGAGAGATGCTTCGTTCCGGGGTCTTTTGGCTACTGATTAGATCAGTGTGCTTTCTTCTACGCGGAGGTTTAGGTTTGGCAGGTTGTGCTGTCGATTTTTCAGATTCGAGATTTTTCATAAGGTGTTTTATATCGACTATAATTTCTTCTGTATGCTGATATCGTTCCGCGGGATCCTTTGCCAGGTTTTTTTTAATAATCCTCTCCAGTTCCATAGGAACACCGGTGCGTAAACCTGTTAAAGGTTCGGGTTCATCATTCATGATTGAATACATGACGGCCTGGTCGTATTCACCTTTAAACGGTAATTGACCGGTAATCATTTCATAAAGAACTACTCCCAGGGACCAGATATCCGATCGATGATCGACGTTCTCCCCGGAAGCCTGTTCAGGTGACATGTAGGAAACTGTTCCCAGGGTTGTACCTTCTTTGGTTAGTTTTGTATGACCCTTTAATTTGGCCAGACCAAAGTCCAAAATTTTAGCAACACTATCTTTTGTGATTATTATATTGGCTGATTTGATGTCTCTATGGATAATATCTTTTTGATGAGCCTTTTTAATTCCTTCCGCGATCTGTATAGCAAAATCAAGGGACAAGTCTATTTTTAATGGCCCCTTCTCAATTTTCTCCTTTAGTGTCTCACCCTCATAACAGGCCATAGCAATATACATCTGGCCGTCTTTAGTCTCATCGATTTCATGTACTGCACATATATTATTATGGTCCAGGCCGGCAGCAGCCCGGGCTTCATGAATAAACCGGTCTTTAGCTTCTTTATCTCTGGTCAACTCAGGGGGCAGAAACTTCAGGGCCACAGTACGCTTTAACTTGGTATCCTCAGCTTTATAAACAACACCCATACCCCCTTCACCCAGCTTTTCCAGGATTTTGTAATGGGAAATTGTTTTGCCGATCATTATTCCATCCTACATTTTAAAATATTCCTCACCGATTGTTTATATAGCAAAAGTAATATTTTATTGCAAATTTTTCGACCTTTGGGTTATGAGAAATAGGGTCGCAAACCGATATGCGCCTTAAAACCCTCATCAACAAAGGCCTTTCGGAAATATCCATTTTAAAAGTATAACCAAAATGCCAATTTAGTGCCAAATACATAATAATGTTTTTTTTCGATGAATCAATAATGTATCGACAGCCGAATATCGTTAATCTAGGCCTTATGCCTATATCTTTCCTTCCAGCTCTTTCACTCTCTTCCTGGCATCATCAACCAAAGGTTTTAAGAGTGGATCGCAATTTTTCCATAAATCAATGAACTTCTTGTATGAATCAATGGCCTTTCCCTTCCAGCCTTTTTGTTGATATATTTTCCCCAGATTATAAAATGCTTTGGCATAGATATCACCAAAGAAGAGCCTGCCGGTAGTTAGAGAAATAATCTTTTCATACTGTTCCTGAGCTTTTTTAAAATTTCCCTTTTTATAAAGAACCGCGGCCAGGGGTTCGAAAAACAGAGCATGCTGATCTTCTGAGTACATCTTATGTTGATGGGGCAGCAGAGCTATGGCTTTTTCAAAATATTCTAAAGCTTTTGAAAAATTGTTTCTTTTTGATTCGATTTTTCCCATAAGATTAAAATAAAATCTTATTCGCTTCTGGTTCATTCTTTTTTTGATCAATTCCCTGAGTTCATTGGCGGTTTTTTTGGGCAAAATTCAGTGATCTTTCAGCGGTCAACACAACTCCCCTTAAATACAATATCGATGCTTGATTCCCCAGGTTCTTTTCTTCGACTGCCCTGTCCCACGCAATGTTGCACTCTTTTAATGCCTCACCGAGATTTCCTGATTTGAGATATTCGTAAATTAAAGATCTCTTGAAAATTAAATACCAGGCCCACTGACCGGACCTTTCGGCCAATTCGAGCCCCAATCTTACCTGGTTTAGCGATTCGTTGAATTTTCCTGATAATAAAAACAAATAGGATAACATCAACCTGCCAAACAATTTATTTGGTGTTCTACCGGATTCAAGAAGTTTCCGGTATTCCTGTTCCGATTTGATCAGATCACCTTTGAAAACATAAATATCACCCTTCAATTTGAAATCTTGGAAAGAATTAGGGCTTATAGCAGATGCCCTGTCTGCTTCAGCAATGGCAAGCTCGTATTTATTTTGGAGAATATAAATATGGGTCAGGCGGCGGAGAATAAAGGCATTGTCCGAAATATTATTGAGATAAAAACTCAGTAATTCTTCTGCCATATCATACAATCCCTTTGCTTCATATGCTTCTGCTAAAGCATAATATGACGTTACACCGTCATCCTTTAGAGAAATTTTATATTCATCTACAGCATTGTCCCACTCTTCCAAATCGCT
>JAFDJA010000259.1 GCA_019307745.1 Deltaproteobacteria bacterium
CTGTGCCGGGTTTATCCTTATCCCGCTGATAGGAAAGGAGAACGGCCTGAGGCTGGTAGTGGGTCTGCAGCTGGTGTCATCACTTGCTGTTGCGGGAATTCTTATGTACAAAGGTAGAAAAGGGGTTCTCAGGCTTGTTCCTGTGGCATTAACCGCCCTGATCGGAGTTGGTCTCTGCTTCTATTTTCCCCAGTGGAACCATAGACTCCTTGCAACCAGCAAATACCATCGTTTTGAGTGGATAGAAGGGGAAGTGAAGAGAAGTAACTGGGTGGAAGCCCTTTTGTACGGCCCTCAGATACTGACCCGGTCCGAATGGGGTGATCTCGTGTACTATGGCGATGGAATTGGCGGGTTCACCACAGTGATAAAAAATTCCGATGCAATGGGCAATACCAAGTTTACTATGGCAAATAGCGGAAAGGCTGATGCTTCCTCACACGGTGATATGGATACCCAAACACTTTCTGCCCATTTCCCCATGCTCTTTCATAAAAATCCCCGAAGTGTCATGGTCCTTGGTCTTGCAAGCGGCATTACCGCCGGTGATGTTCTATGTTATCCGGTGGATAAACTGGATGTGATTGATATAAATGAACAGGTTGTTCGGGCAAGTGACCACTTTCTGCCATGGAACAACAATGTACTTTCTGATCCCAGGACAAATCTCATTATCCAGGATGGCAGGGCACACCTGAATCTCACAAGAGAAAAATATGATGTGATAATATCAGAACCATCCAATCCGTGGATGGCAGGCCTGGCAGCCCTTTTTACCAGGGATTTCTTTGATCTGGCTAAAGACAGACTTAACGAGGATGGAATATTTGTCCAATTCATTCATTCATACCAGATGGATTGGCCTACCTTTTCTCTTGTTGGCAGGACGCTTGCTAAGGTATTTCCAAACAGCCTTTTGCTTATGAGTGAGCCTTCAGGGAAGGGCTTTGATTATTTGATAGTCGGATTCAAGGGTGAGGATGGTTTGACCCTGGAGAATGCAAAAAAGAATTTTCCTTTTGTGCAGAATTCAAAGAATATCTCCTTATCAGATCCCAGACTGCTTTACAGACTCATTGTGTCTGAGGACCTTGAAGGCCTGTTTGGTCCTGGCCCTGTCAATACGGACAGTCGGCCTTTGCTGGAATTTTCCGCGCCTAAACTTATTCATAGAGAACACTCGAACATAATAAGAGAATTAAAGTCCGGAAGATGGCTTAGTCCTGAAATAAAGAATATTGTTCATCTGGTTACAACAGATATTGACGCGCAGATAGGTTTTGCAGCATATGCATTTTCAGTCTATTCACCGTTTATTGATATGGTTGACCTGACAAATGCCACTGCATCACAGAAAGAACGTTATTGGGGGCTTTTGGAGGAATATTATACTACCAATGAGTTCTCTAAGCATTTAGATACATCGCTTTTACAAAGGTTGGGTTTGATGGAAAGAGTCCGTACGATCCAGACAGACATTTTACAGGCCAAAGTTGATTTAATGCCTGATAGAGTACTTTCGTATATTTACTTAGGATACCTTTATCTCGAAGATAATATGCCGGATAAGGCCATAATAAACTTTACTAAGGCACTTGAGATTGATCCTGACAATCCAGAGGCACATAACAATCTTGGTGTGGCATTCGCCAGGCAGGGTAAGTTGGATGATGCTGTGATGAGCTTTGAAGCGGTCCTCCAGGTTAAACCAGACCATATTGAGGCACATAACAATCTTGGAAATATTTTGATTAGACAGGAGAAAGTAAATCGTGGCATAACCTATTTCAAGGACGCCCTGCAGATCGATCCCTCTTGCGTAGCTGCACAAAAAAATCTTGGAGTAGCTTTTGCCCGTCAGGACAAACTCGAGGAGGCTGTAAAGGCATATAAAAGAGCCATAGAATTAGAGCCTGACGATCCGGACACCTGTAATGAGCTCGGGGTTTTGCTGGCCAGACAGACAAGGTATGATGAAGCTAAAATTTATCTTGAAAAGGCTATACAGTCTGATCCAACTATGGCAGATCCCCACGTCACCCTGGGAAAAATTTTTATTAAACAGGGGCGGTTTGACCAGGCGGAAATGCATTTTGATAAGGCCATTGGTATGAGGCCTGATCTTGCCGGTTTATTGGCGAAGATCCTCCTGGAGAAAGGCAGGCTGGAAGCGGCCTTAAAATACCTGAAAGCAACTCTGAAGATTGAACCTGAACGGCTTGATACTATGAATGATCTGGCCTGGATACTTGCCACCCACAAAAAGGATAGTGTAAGGGAACCCCATGAGGCAATAAGGTTTGCGGAAAAGGCCTGTGAACTTACAGATTACGCAAGACATGACTTTGTGGACACTTTGGCCGTGGCTTATGCTTCGGCGGGAAGGTTCTCAGAAGCGGTGAATATGGCTGAAAAGGCCATGGAACTGGTTAGTTCTTCAGAACTTCAGGTTCAATCGTCCCTCGAGATTAAAAAACACCTCCAGCTGTTTAGGGCTGGGCGGCCATATATTGAAAACCCATCTTGACCCACACCTGATTTTCCAAAAAATATTACATTTTTCCTGCCTTAAATAATTAATCCTGTATATTCCAAGATTGGAAATATGCCTCATTTAAAATCATCCGATTATTAGTACCATTGATCTGTCTGCTATGGATCAGATATCAGGATAAGTTTATCCAGTATATTATAAATTATGGTTCTTCTCCAATTTAGTTGGAGAAGAGGATTCAAGGATTCTAGGGCTCAAGGGTCCAAGAGCTTGTATTTAAAAGCTTTATCAGTAAATTAAAATTCATTAAAAACAAAATCTAATTATCTTTGTAACCGTAAGAATAACACTCTGCGACATTATAAGGTTCCAGATAGTATTATTCACTTTAACAACCTTATATCCCCTCTAAAGGCAGT
>JAFDJA010000260.1 GCA_019307745.1 Deltaproteobacteria bacterium
AGCAACGGCCTCTTCCTGGGTGGGAGTATAACTTACGACACCCAGGTATGTGTACTCATTGATTTTTTTATTGAAAATCTTCCACATGTCATGGTGGGGCCTGATGTTAGATCTGTCTGCAGGAGGACTCCACTCCCAGACGACATTACCATTCCAATCCATCTCTTTGAAGCTTCCAACAATGTTACCGTTTTCATACAGTTTTGGATCAGTGAGACCTGGCCATGTGTGGACAACATTCCCCTCCATGTCGATCAGAAAAACCAATCCCTTATAAAACAGGGTATAACCATTGTAGGCCTTTTCAGGATTATACTGCCTCACCTCCGTTTTGGCCTGGAACACCTCAACTGCCTGAGCAAAACTCAACGGCAGGGCAATTAAAACAGCCACAACCACGTTAAGTAATAATTTTTTCTTCATTAGTTGCCCTCCCTTCTTTTGAATAATTAATAACCTGAATTATGCTGCAGTTCTCTCAAAAAGAGCCCCCGCACGCCTTTTCTTCAGAGTTCTAAGCAACCTATTTCCTTTTTAACAAACCAGTCTTTAACCATATCAAATAGATGCTGCCTATCCCAATCCTCCGGTATGCCGATGTAACAGCCAACTCGTTGAGTAATCCATATCTCTTAATTTCAAAGGCAGGAGGATAGTTTTGAATCGTAGCAAGGATATGGGCTATCACCTCGCCATTTTTTTCTTTTTTTCATAATGATTCCCCGGTTATGAGGCGTTTTCATCTGGAATATCAAGCCTTGTGATTTTAACAGCAGCCGAATCCAGAGGTGGAACAAGTGATACGATCTCTCCCGCTTCCAGACCACTTTTGATCACTACCAGAGAATTGTTGTCCATCCCTATCTCAACCTTTCGAGGTTCAAGCAGGCCATCTTTTTCTACATATACGGTATGTTTCCCATCAACAAACAAAACCGCCTGTATAGGTATATAGGTTGTCTCTTTATGATGCTCCACAATGATCTCTGCTGTGCAGTTCATTCCAGTACGGAGAAGCGAGATATTAGGTGTATTGTCCACGTTGATAACCGCCTTGTAGATCTTGTTGTCAGGGTTCGTATAGGCGCTTCTGGCATCCGGCAGAAGCCCGATTGATTTGACCCGGCCTGTAAAGACCTCTCCGGGAAGCATTTCAATAGAAATTTCCACAGGAAGTCCAACCCTGCTGACCTTGTCCAGGCTGGTCTCATATATGCCTACCACTGCGTCCATTCCTGCCCCTGTTGGGAGCTGAAACAGGTCCTGACGCTCCCTGACTGAGCTTCCTTCCGCAAGGGGTTCAGTTGATGATCTACCACGACCGCCGCCACCGCCTTTCCCGAAACCTCCGGACATTGCTGCACTTGAGGAATAGATCACAGTACCATCAGCAGGGGCATAGATCTTGGCCATTTTAATCTGTTCTTCATATTTTACGAGTCTGCTTTTCTGGCGGATTAACCGAAGTTCCCTGGCCTTGAGATTCGATTGTGTTTTAATTATATCCGCACCGGCCTTTAGCCTGGTACGGTCAAGTGCCATTTGGGTCTGGTGCACATCGCTTTCAAGCTGGGCAAGTTTCATTTTATGGGTAAAGTTCTTAAGGAGTTCAAGGTTATTTTGTGCCATTTCGAGATCAAGGAGCTTTTTCTTTAATGAAAATTCATCGGCCTCAAGTTTAGACTCTGAAATGTATTTATCTTCATACAGCTTTTTGGACCATTTCAGCTCATCTTCTGCACGGGTGGCCTCTTCCTGCTTCAGCACGATATTGGCTTCAGCCTCTTTGAGCTGGTTGGGATATTCTCCATCTAAATATTTCTGCAGGTCCTGGACTGCAAAATCATAAGTGATCTGGGCCTTTTGTATATTACTCTGTGCCTGATTTTTCACAACAGCAAGGTTTTCGCGGCCACTGATAAAATTTGCCTCTCTATCCTGGACTTTGAGCTCCTGGTCCAGCTTCTTTTCAATGAGACTGCTGGCATCAAGTTCGATCAAAAGATCTCCCTTTTTGACTTTTACCCCTTCGTCTATAAGTGAGAGGACAGTGGCACCCTTCTTCCCTTCAAGTTTGCTTTTTATGGTTATCTTTTCACGTGCCTGGATTCCTCCATATGTTGACACGCTGATTTTAAGAGGACCCTGCTTTACTGTATATGTGGGGTGTTCATCTGTATCTTCTTCTTTATTATACACAGTAATAGCTATCAGACTCACCACAATAATAACAAAGGCAAAAAATATCAAAATAGAAAACCCTTTTTCTTGTTTCAGAAAATCATTAGACATAGGCATCTCCTTTAAAGATTTGTCACGCCTTAAAGCAAATCTCTTAATTTAAGGTTACCCCCATTGTCTGGACAAAAGTTAATGGGGTCTATGGTGCATCAGCCGTAGTATCTTCCATAACATTGTTTTGATATTAGCTGTTTTGGGTATTAATTACAAACACAAACCATAACATAAGAATGGGAATCTGGGGTAAATAGTAATGGCATGTTATATATAGTTTAACCTGGACCGTTTAAGAAGCCCCAAAAGTTGTTTTTATAGGATCGTTTGTTGGTAGATTGTTGGTCGGCGTTATAATCTGCAATTTTTGATTGTCAATATCTATGCTAGACTTCAAGTTGTAATCGAAACTTTTTGTCATGTTCCCGGTTGTACTCATGTCATGTTGTTTGATTATTGAGGGCGCCCCCCCTCTTTTCATATCTCTCTCGCAGAGCCACAGAGACGCAGAGAAAGATCTTTTTATTCGCGAATGGTACACAACTGGTACAGCTAACCCCCCCCATTAAAATCCTATCGTAAAAAAAATCCATTATCAGATGTTTAAGTGAATATATATCCTCTCGCTTGAATCCTGGAATCTAACGAACCCCCAAAAAAATAAATCACG
>JAFDJA010000261.1 GCA_019307745.1 Deltaproteobacteria bacterium
AGCAATAAAAAGAAAATCCAGATTCCCCGCGAGATATTCCCTGCAAACATTACGTGACTTGATATGTGTCCTGCCTGAATGGATTCTTTCCGCAATAAGGCCCTGTCCCTTAAGACCGGAAACCTGATCCTCCATAAGGGCGATAAGAGGGCTGACCACAAGAGTAGTTCCACCCCTGGCAATGCCTGGACGCTGATAACATCATGACTTGCCGGCTCCAGTGGGCATAACAAGGAGTAAATCATTGCCTCTTATGACAGATTCACATACCTTCTGTTGATAAGGTCTGAAAGAATCAAAATGAAAGACTTCTTTCAAAATGCTTACCGGGTTGACAGGAAGGTCCTTTTTATCCCTTTTTTCATTAACTGCTTCCGGAGAATATTTTTTTCTTTCCCGGTTCATGTTTGTGGTTTTTGGAATGACGGGATCAATTTTTTCTATCTGTTCCAATGATGTATCAGGGATAAAATAATCATCATCAGTATGGGGAGGTGCTTCATCCCAAACAGGCGGATTATCGGGGTTTTTTGAGTTATTATAGTCAGTCATCTTTTTTCAAGACTTTCTTAGTTTCCATCCAGAAATGGCCCTTTTCTGGATGGAGCAGTTAGCTGTCAGCTGTCAGCATATAATTAAGGATCTTAAGGGTTTTGCTGAAAACTGATAGCGTGAATCCATAAACAACAGTTTATAGATGGACACTCTTAGTAAACTAAAGTTTCACTATTTTTTAAGTTTTTCGATCAGAGCCAATACTGTACTCTACTCTATGGCTCCGAAACGCACAACTGGAAAACGAGGCAGATCTCGCAAGTTGGAAACCGTATGGGCTCATGTGCTGGAATAGCGGCCAGGACAAAAGTCAGGCTTTAATAAAACAGTTGAAATTTTATTTGGCACATGATATATGAACCAACCTTAATTGTGTATGTCCAAGAATAGTGTGAGAAAATACCTACCGACACACTTTCTTATGACATATTCGGTACGAATTTAGTCAATAGATCAATCGCCATGTAACCTGTTTTAATAATATGCAAATCGGACGATTAAACATGTCTTGATTCTTGATATAAGGAGAAAGAGATGATCCATGCGGAAAACCTAACCAAATATTATCATGATCTATGTGCCGTGGATGAGATCAACTTTGACATCCAGAAGGGCGAAATTGTGGGGCTGTTGGGTCCTAACGGCGCAGGCAAAACCACCACACTGAGGATGCTGACAGGTTTTCTTCGACCCACGTCAGGCAGTATTCATGTCAAGGACTATAATATCGATAAGCATCCCCTGGAGATCAAGAAGCTGATAGGATACCTTCCTGAATCCGCTCCCCTCTACTATGACATGCTGGTTTATGACTACCTGAACTATGTTGCGGATATCCGGGACCTTGACGGGGGACGAAAAAAATCCCGCATTCACCAACTGGCAGATCTCTGCGGAATCAATGAGATCATGCACCAACCCATCGGAGAATGTTCCAAGGGTTATAAACAGCGGGTAGGCCTTGCCCATGCCATGATGAATGATCCGGAGATACTGATCCTCGACGAACCCACTGCTGGCCTCGATCCCAACCAGATCGCTGAGATCCGGGAGATAATCAGACATATCGGTGAAGAGAAGACTATCATCATCTCTACCCATATCCTGAGTGAAGCTGAGGCCGCGTGCAACCGGGTAGTCATCATTAACCAGGGCAAAATTGCCGCAGATGGCGGCATAGAAACCCTCAGGCAATCTGCCAGCGGGGAATATTTTATTAACATCTCTCTGAAAAACGCAGATTTGAAGGCTGCGGAGTCGGAGTTCACATCCATTGACGGGATTACCGGGATTACAGAAGTCGCTGAAAAAGAGAATGGAGAGATCCTGCACCTAATGCTCACATGCAGGTCCTCTGGGGATCTCCGGGAGGAGATCTATCAAAAAGTCAAGCCGACAGACTGGATTCTACTGGAACTTCACCAGGAGACCCAATCCCTTGAAAAGATATTCCAGGAACTCACCAAGGAGAGCTGATATGCGACAGGTTAAAAATATCTTCATTAAAGAACTCAGGTCCTATTTTGTCTCACCCATAGCATATATCGTTATATCTATCTTTCTACTGGTGACCGGGTGGTTCTTTTTTATGACCTTTTTCCTTTTCAACCAGGCAGGGCTCCGCAACTTTTTCACCCTGCTTCCGGTTATCTTTCCGTTCGTGGTCCCGGCTGTCACCATGAAGCTTTTTTCCGAGGAACTGAATGTCGGGTCCTATGAGATCCTGCTCACTATGCCAGTGACATTTATAGACATTGTTCTGGGCAAATTCCTTGCCAGTGTCGCGTTCATCGCAGCAATGCTGATCCCCACACTCGCCTATCCCGTCACCATCTCGTTCCTTGGCCAGCTGGATTGGGGACCTGTAGTTGGCGGATACATCGGTGCCGTCCTGTTAGGCGCCGCATTTTCCGCAATCGGTTTGTTTGCCTCATCCCTGACCAGAAATCAGATAATAGCCTTTATTATCGGTGTGGCCATCTGCTTCGGCCTGACCCTCATTGATAAAATGCTCTTTTTTCTTCCCAGTTCCCTGCTGGGATTCTTTGGATATCTTGGGGCGGACTTTCACTTTCAGAACATATCAAAGGGAGTCATTGATTCACGTGATGTCCTCTACTTTCTGAGTATCTGTTTTATCGGTCTTTATGGCGCTAACCTGGTTATGCAGGAAAAAAGATAAGGAGAACGTAAATGGGAGTGAAAGACAGATCAGGAAATTATTTTAAATTTTTCACATATCTGGTTGTCATCGTGCTGATTAATGTGGCAGGCATTACCCTCTTTTACAGGGTAGACCTGACGAAAAATAAGATGTACTCAATCTGCGAAGCCAGT
>JAFDJA010000032.1 GCA_019307745.1 Deltaproteobacteria bacterium
GGTAAAAATAGGTTAACACTGAGATTTTTCTAGCATTTTTCAGCTGATGTGTTATATATAAAAAAGGAAGATTTTATTTTTGGGGAGGTCTGATATAAATGAAAATATTACTTTTAGGTAGCAGCGGATTACTTGGAAGTGATTGCAAAGAGGTTTTGAGCAAGGACAACCAGGTTATCGCTCCTTCCAAAGATGAGTTGGATATTATTAGCTGGGATGGAGTAATTAATGAACTTCACAATATATCACCTGATGTTATTATCAATTGCGCTGCCTTTACTGATGTAGATGCCTGTGAGACAGAACCTTTTGCTGTAAGAAAGACCAATGTGGAAGGCCCACGCAACCTGGCTCAGGGTTCAGCAAGATTTAAATGCCGATTGGTCCATATTTCCAGCGATTATGTATTTCGAGGACAGAAGGGGATCCCTCAGCCATATTTTGAAGATGATCCAACTGATCCGATTTCAGCATATGGAGCCAGTAAGCTTGACAGTGAAATTGCAGTTAGGGAAAATTCTCCTAATTATATCATCCTTCGTACGGGCTGGCTTTATGGGATCCATAGGAATGATTTTATCAATTCTGTTCTTGTAAATGCCCTGAAAAGAAAAAGCAAATCAATTAAGGTGGTTGATGATCAGGTAGGTTCGCCAACATGGTCATATCGTGTTGCCCTTCAGATCAAGGAACTTCTTAATACTGATGTGAAAGGCACATTTCATACGACTTCAGAAGGATTCTGCAGCAGGCTGGAATGCGCACAGTTCATATTTGACAAGCTAAAGGTCAAGACAATCCTGGAGTCATGCTGCCTTAGTGATTTTCAAAATGGTGCCAAAAGGCCTCGGAACTGCATTCTGGAAAACAGGCTGTTAAAGACTCTAGGCTTGAATATAATGAAGGACTGGAAAGAGGATCTGAATGAGTATCTTGAGAAATACGGAAAGGAACTGCTCAAACAGGCAAAATCCGCCAGGAAATAGTTTTTGATGGCCTTTGGGTGATAAGTATTTAACAGAAAACTCCTGATATGGAAAAACATATCAGGAGTTTTTTTGCAGTATTGATTTTTTTAAAGTGGATTAAAAGCCGATTGACACGGCGGCATAGGGGCCGGATGTGTCAAAGTCAAACTCAAAGTCGCCGACTTCCTCATCAATAGAGAAGCTCCTGTAACCTGCATAAGCCCTGACAAAAGGAAATATAGCCATGGACAGGTCTGCCCTGTAATCTGTAACACCCCCTATTGTAGTATACATTAGGCGACCATTTATCAAAAGTATCTTGAAGTCAAACTTTACTCCCCCCATGGGGATTGTGCCACTGAACTCTTCGATTTCATCATCAGCCGATACTAAACCATCAATATTTTTTGCCTGCAAAACAATTCCCAGGGAAATACCCACTATACCTATATTTGGAGAAAAAAGATCCATCGCGTAAGTAAAATCAATAACATCCATTTCCAGTCCTGTGTTGACCTTACCAATAGTAGTATGACCAAGAAAATTGGGTACAGTCCCATTGCCGCTATAGTCAGCGGAGTAGGTGGAAATGGCGAGGTGGGATTTCCCGAAACCAGCATAGAACTCTCCTATAGGGTAGGACTCGTCAACCAGACCAAGGCCGGGGTTTTTGCTTGACAGGTCATGTGCGGTTTTACTGATATCATCTGTAATTTCTCCACTCAATTCCGGAATCCAGTAATAGCCCCTGAGTCCTAATTCAAGGGCATGTGCAGAAGATGAGCATGTAATCATAATTACAAAGATCAAAAAGATAATGGTTTTGCGCATGATGAGCTCCTTTTATTATGGGATATTAAAGTTCTGTTATTCTGAAATCGTTTTTTCTTTAATCAATAATCAGTTTTTACTTTGGGTAAACTGTGTGGCATAATTCAAATTTTTCTGTATAAAATATGGACATTTTATGTGTTTTTTCTGAAAAAGGCAATATGATTATAAGGGCTCGGAGGGTTGTTCCTGCTGTATGAGCTATTACAGATCCAGTGGTTTTTGCAGGGCGGATTCCATGATATCTCTCAGAATGGAATGATCAGGCCGCAGCAGTCCGGGATCGGAATCGACGACCTTTTCTGCTTCCTCCCTGGCAGCAAGCAGCAGGTCTGGATATCTCATTATTTCTCCAAGGTTCAGATCCCCCATTCCAGACTGCTTCATTCCAGTGAGTTCTCCATGACCTCGCAACTCAAGATCTTTTTGAGCAACCTCAAAACCGTCACTGATACTGGCAAGTACTTTTATCCTTGACGCGCTTTCTTCGGACCATTTGTCATCCTGAATCAAAAGACATAAACCTCTTTTAGTACCCCGGCCCACGCGTCCTCTGAGCTGATGCAGTTGGGCCAAACCGAAACGTTCCGGATGTTCAATGACCATGATTGTCGCGTTCGGGACATGGACTCCTACCTCTACCACAGTTGTTCCCACGAGTAGATTGATTTTCCCTTTATAAAAGGCTGTCATAACCTGCTCTTTTTTTTCTTGAGACAGCCTTCCATGTATGATGTCTATTCTATAAGGAGGTGATAATGCCTTTTTAAATCTCTCCTCCATATCCCTCACACTCCTAAGGTCTGTTTCTTTTGATTCTTCAATTGTAGGACATATTACAAAGGCCTGCTGTCCGATAGACAGCCTTTCTTTTATTATATCAAATGCCCATTTTTTTCGATCCTTATTGATTATGTATGTCTCAGCGGGTATGTATCCCTCAGGGTATTCTCTGATCATAGAGATATCCATATCGCCATAGACAGTAATGGCAAGGGTCCTGGGTATGGGAGTCGCTGACATGACAAGGATATGTGGATTATCACCCTTACTCCCTATAAGTGCCCGTTGTTTGACACCAAACCGGTGCTGCTCATCAATAATAACCAGCCCAAGATCTTTAAAGGAGAGGGCCTCCTGGATAAGGGAATGTGTACCGATAACCATGTTGTATCTACCCTCTTTAATTTTTTTGTAGATTTTGTTTCTTTCTGCCTTTTTTAAATTTCCGTTCAGCAGTATTGGCTGAAATCCCATAACTCCGGAAAGTGATGAAAAATATTTCATGTGCTGGTCAGCCAGCACCTGCGTTGGGGCCATTATTGCCGTTTGCTTATTATTTTGTACGGATATATAGGCAGATATTGCCGCTATCACAGTCTTGCCACAACCAACATCCCCCATAAGCAGCCTGTTCATAGGTCTTTTACTTGCAATATCATTTTCAACTTCTTTAACTGCTCGCTCCTGATGTGATGTCAGGCTGAAAGGGAAAAATTTTTTGATCTTTCTTGACAGATTATACGGGACTGAAAAGGCTGGCACAGAAAGTTCTTCCCGTGTCTTTTTTTTATGGGCTATAGTCAGCATAACCAGGAAAAACCGGTCGAACATCAGCCTATGATGTGAACTGGTGTCTGATCTGTTCAACTGGTCAATAAGGGATCCTCTGGGAGGAAAGTGTGCATGCTCGATTGCCTGCATCAGATTGGGAAGATTGTGTTTCAGCAACAATCCCTCAGGAAGATGATCAACCACGAAGCTGTGACAGAAGTCAAGCGCGTCCTTAATAAGGGTCCTTAACATTTTTTCTGAAATCCCGCTTACAGAGGAGTATACAGGACAGAAACCGGATAACTCCTCATCATTGTCTTTATCCAGTCTGGTGACTTCCGGGTGGATTATCTGCCGGCTATTCCTGTTAAGGTTGACAGGCCCGTATGCAATCAGGTCGGTGCCGGGAATCGCGAGGTTTGTGAGATGCTGTTTCCTGTAATTGAACCATACCAGTTCCATGCTGCTGCTTTCATCCTGTATAAGAATTTTAAAAAGACGCCTGCGATAGAACCTTTCTTCTTTTCCATATATGACTCTGCCCCTTACCAGGCAGTTATCTCCTGGTATTGCTGTGCCTATCGGAGACAGCCTGGTCCTGTCCTGGTAGCGTATTGGTAGAAAATAGAGGAGGTCCAGAATTGTATATAATCCTTTTTTACCAAGCAAGGCAGCCCTTCCAGGTCCTATACCCTTAAGACAGGTCAAGGGTAGAGTTAGTTCATGAAACTCTTTTAAATGAGGATTGTTTATTAAGGACATTTTTAGGATAATTTTTGAAAATATTTTGATTTTTTTATACAGAATTCGTCAAACAGGTCAAAATGCCATGAAACAGCTCTCCTGAATATTATGATCCAGACAATATACATATCAATTTAATTTTCCTTTGGTAACCAAATTGTTAAAATTCTAGAAAATAATTTCCGGTTTTTAATTATGCACACTTATGTTTTCCTTGCGATGGGTGGTATGATTTTAAGATCCCATTGTTTTTGTCTGATTTCTCGTATTCCTTTTCATGTGGCTATTAAACGAAGTCCTTGCCATTACTGTTGTTCTAATGCTACAGTTGTCACCTTTTTTAACAGAAAATCCGGCTGATAAATAATGGTTCTGTCAGATAAAATTGCAGAGATTTGGCGATATACTGTTGTTTTCTACTGACACAGGATGTTTCAATTATGTGCGGAATACATGGAATAATTTCAAGATCCTTTTCAGGTGATGAAATCCTCAGGCGCCTTGAGAAAATGGGTGATCTCCAAAGACACCGTGGACCTGATAATATACGGGAAAAGGTTTTTGATACAGGCAACAGCCTTGTGGGATTTGGTTTTGTTCGTCTTTCTATCCTTGATCTTGAGACAGGGATGCAGCCCGTGGTTTGTCCTCTAGATAGTTCTGCGATAATCTGTAATGGCCAGATATATAACTATGTCGAGTTAAAACCTCAAGTAAAAGATGAGCATTTTGTGACCAAAGGTGATATGGAGGTTGCTCTTCATCTGTATCGGAAAAAGGGTACTGCCTTTCTCCAGGATCTGAACGGAATGTATGCCGGGGCAATCTGTGATGTGGTCAATCGAAAGCTCCTGCTCTTTCGTGATCGTTTTGGAATAAAACCTCTCTATTACGCTGAATTCAACGGTAACTTTTTCTTTTCTTCTGAGATAAAGCCACTTCTGATAGGAGGAATTCCGTCGAGTTTGAACAAATCACGCCTCCCAACCTATTTTACTTACAGATATACACCTGGCACAGAGACCATTTTCAAGGGCATAAAACGTCTTCCTCCGGGGTCTTTTTTGGAATATGACCTAGACTCCAGTGCTTTTATTGTAAAGCGGTATTGGGAATACCGCCTGGGACCGGAGGACCACAACCTTACAATAAATGAGGCGGAAGAGCAGTTTTATAATCTTTTTGAAGATGCGGTCCGTATCAGGCTCAGATCCGATGTGGAGGTCGGAAGCCTGCTCAGTGCCGGTATTGATTCATCTGCTGTGGCCTCCATGGCAGCAAAATCAAGGCCCGATATAAGGCTTTTTACAATATCATTCATGGAGGATAGGTATAATGAGCTGCCTCAGGTAAAGCAGTTTATTGATATAAATAAAAAGCGTTTAGGCCTGACAAGGCATCATACAATGCTCTGCGGCAGTCAGACCCTTGATCAGTTGCCGGGAATTATAAAATCACTTGAAGAGCCGATTTCCCTGGGAACAATCCTTCCTACGGATCAAGTATGCGAGATGGCTGGCAGCCACTTGAAAGTTGTTCTGACAGGTGAAGGTGCTGATGAGATTTTTGCGGGCTATCGTAAGTTCCTGATCGAGGCGGCAGCTCATGAATATGATGGATTTTCCCTGAGCAGGCAGAAACACCTGGATGAGATCTATCCTGAACTCTCTGACTATATGAGGATAAGGGCCTCTAATCCTACACATAGATACAGCCAGCCTGAATTGCTTTACAGGCCAGATGAACTTGGAACCCTTCTGGGGCTGGAGAAGACAGATGATCTGTTCCCTGAAGATGCCCTTCCTTTTTTGAGCGGTTCAGAGCATCCGGTAAATGAGGCTATTGCCTTTGAGTGCAGGGCTCGGTTGCCAGATTATGTTATTCTCAGGCTTGATAAGCTCTCCATGAGGCATTCTCTTGAGGCTCGAACACCGTTTCTGGATTACAGACTGGCCGAATTTGCCGCTCGGCTACCCTTGGATTTCAAGATCAATATTACACAGGGCAGGGAAAAGTATATATGCCGCCGAGCTTATGCAAAATACTCTTTGCTTGATTTAAAGACTGCCTATCGCAGGAAGCAGCCGTTCACTATCCCTATCGCAGACTGGCTTGCATCCCCGTCATCACTCCCTGATTTTCTCCAGGAGATCTTGCTTGGTGATCTGATAAAAAAGCAGGGTCTACTTGATCCTGAAATGGTCAGGAACTCTGTCAATAAAATTACAACAGAGGGTATAGGGCCTGACACACTTGTATCAGAGGCCGACAGGGTATTTGCAGTGGTAGTTTTTTCCATATGGTATAATGAATTCTTTACATGAGTAAAAGATTGGAGATGGTTTGTGATTGATATAGAGAAAAATGGTTGTTTGATTGACGAATACTCAATCAGACTTCTGGATATGATACAGGAAAAGGCCACAGGAGGCCCAAGGTCATATGGGTTTGAATATGAATTCATTTCAACTATGCCACTTACCTTGGATCACATGGAAAAGCTGTACCGCTTTTTACCTGAAAAGGGATTTATTGAGGAAGATGGGGGTTTTAATCACTCCAGTGGTATGTATATAAATTTTGAACCTGGAGGACAGATAGAATATCACAGCACGCCCCTTTACCCGGAAGACACTGAAAAATTCTCTTCATTTCTTGAACTGATGGTTGAGACTAATACGGAGATTGCCCATACGCTTGATATCCTTTATACAGGAAAAGGCTATTTCCCCGGCCGTAAGACTAGTCCGTTGTGCCTTACTACCAGCCGTTACAAAAATCTCCATGCGCGCCTGAGCCATAGCAGCACAAGGGGATGGGAAATGATGAAGGGAACCGCCTCTATCCATCTCCATGCTGCCGTAGATGACATAAACAAGTTTGTTCCTCTATTTTTATGCATGTGCAGATTATCATCAGAAGAGGAGTTCCGGATGCAACCTGATCGCAGAAATATTTGGGATAATACAGACCCTTACCGGTGCGGACTCCCTTATCATGGTATTAATGAAAACAGTGAACCTATAGAATTGGTTAAAGAACTTGTAAGAATAGGGTTTGAAGCTGCTACCATTGATGAGAATATACCATTCAAAGATACGCAAAATATATCATTTGATGCGTTTATGTATCAAATGACTACTATATTCACTGATGTACGACTGAATATCAAGGGCTTTACTTTAGAGTTGAGAACACTGGACAGTATACCCATAGCCCTGTTTGAACGGAAGTGGCTGAGATTTTTATCTCTGCTGGAGGAATTTTAAAAAGGAGGTTGAGATATGAAAAAAGTTGAAATCTATTCATCGAATGCCTGCCCATACTGTGTGAAGGCAAAAACGCTGCTGAAAGATAAAGGAGTGGAATACCAGGAATACCGTATTGATTTAGACCCTGCCCTTATGGAGGAATTTGTAAAGAGAAGTAATGGCCGGAAGACAGTACCTCAGATATTCATTGATGAAGAACATATTGGTGGCTGTGATGACCTGTACGCGCTTGAAGAACAGGGCAAACTCAATCCAATACTGGCAGACTGAGCCGTTGATGTCATCCACGGAAGAGAGGGTCCAAATTGCAGGGAGGAATGAATTTGAGCCCTATAATTTTGAAAATCAGGATGTGTTTTGAAGGTTTTTTTTTTAAAAACAGGCAGTGGACTGAGAGCAGGTTTGAAAAAGGCGATGGCCAGTTGTTGCAATAAGCGCAATTATTTGCTATTTATACCTTGATTTGTGTCTATACGGTTCAGTCTGTAAAAATGTTGACAAGTGGGGAAATTTCAAGTATCTAATAAGGCGCTTTGTGAATAGTTGCAATCAAAGCGATAGGTGTTTTTGATATTTGATCAGTTTTTTAAGCAGTCCCACTGTTTTTTCATAATTCTCATCAATATCTTTAAATAATCTCCTCAATTGCCTTTTTTCAGTTAACAATATTATAACTGATATATAGTTGGGCTGTTTATGGGAGATTTACATGCCATCAAGCAGATTGTAATTGGCTTAATTGTTTCAAAACAAGACCCTTTCAGGTGATTAACTGATGGGTCGATCAAAAAATTTCGGCATTGCCGGGAGTATCTTACTTAGGAGGCTGTATATGAGCGACAATAATATGATAACAATTGTTTCGGGTCTTCCACGTTCTGGGACATCAATGATGATGAGAATGCTGGAGATGGGTGGTATTCCACCGCTCATCGATAATATCAGAAAAGCGGATGTGGATAATCCTCGCGGATACTATGAATTCGAGAGAGTAAAAAAGATAAAAGAAGGCACAGAGTGGCTTGAAGACTGCAAAGGTAAAGTAGTGAAAATGGTCTCTGACCTGTTGTTTTCCCTTCCTACTGACAGAAAGTATAAGGTTATGTTTATGAGAAGGAATATGTCAGAGATGCTTGCTTCTCAGAAAAAGATGCTTGATCGTCTTGGTAATAAGGGTGCTGGTGTTAGTGAAGATAAGATGACAGAACTTTATGAGAAGCACCTGAAAAAGATAATGGGCTGGCTGGAAAAACAGGATCATATGGATGTTAAATATACATGGTATCATGAGATCCTTGCTGATCCGGCTACCCAGGCTGTGGAGATTAATGAATTTCTGAACAACGTACTTGATGCCGAAAAGATGGCAAGCGCAGTTGACAGTTCGCTTTACCGGAACAAGAAGTAGAAATAAAAATTAGATTTGCGCAGATAATCAGTATATTCTGAGAGACTGTGGAACAGGTTTTTGATAAAGGCGGGATCTTTCGGATCCCGCCTTTCTTTATGATGGTCCATGGATCGAATCAAGGCATCCTTACCAAGATCTCTTTTGACTCTATTTTCAGGCCAATGAGACAGAGCCTGGTTCCGGGTCTCCAGTGCAGTCTCCCTGTCTATTTGTTATTACTCGACCTCTAATCTGCATTGCTGTCGTAGTTCGTAAAAATAGTCATTGTAATGTAAACGCATTTTATGGCATAAATCCAACTTATGGAATAGTTAACAGGATAGGACATTCCAGTGCTGTCTGAATATACTGATACCTTTATAAATATTTTTCAGGAGGTTGATTGTGAAAATACTTGTAACTGGAACTGCGGGCTTTATAGGGTCATATGTAACTGAAAGACTTCTTGAACTTGAAAGAGGTGATGATGTCATAGGGCTGGATTGTATCAACGATTATTACGATGTGAACGTAAAATACGGACGACTGAAAAGGGCTGGAATAGACAGGGATGACATATCGGATGAAACAGAGCCTGTGCAGAGCCGCATCTATCCTTCATATCGTTTTGTAAAAATGGCACTTGAAGACCGTTCAGCTGTTGAGCGGCTTTTTGAGGAAGAAAAATTCGATAAGGTCATCAACCTCGCAGCGCAGGCAGGTGTCAGATATTCCCTCACAAATCCTCATGCCTATATTGATTCCAACATCGCCGGGTTCATGAACCTTTTGGAGCCATGCAGACATAATAAGGTCAAGCATCTGGTCTATGCATCCTCCAGTTCAGTATATGGACTGAATGAGAGCCTCCCGTTCGCGACCCATGACAATGTTGACCATCCCATATCCATTTATGCTGCGACTAAAAAGTCAAATGAATTGATGTCCCATACATACAGTCACCTCTATGGTCTTCCCACAACAGGACTTCGATTTTTTACAGTCTACGGACCATGGGGAAGACCGGATATGGCCTTGTTTCTTTTTACCAAAGCTATCCTTGAAGGCAGGCCCATTGATATATTTAATAATGGGAAAATGAGACGTGATTTTACATATATTGATGATATAGTGACCGGGGTTATAAAGGTGCTTGATAATCCGCCTAAAGGAAATCCAGAATGGAGCGGAAAAGACCCAGACCCATCCTGTTCCCGAGCACCCTATAAGATCTACAATATTGGCAATAATTCTCCAGTGGGACTAATGGAATATATTGAGGCCATTGAAAGGGCCATTGGAAGGGAGGCAGAAAAAAATTACCTGCCAATGCAGCCAGGTGATGTCCCTGCCACATGGGCCAATGTGGATAATCTTGTCGAGGACCTGGAGTATTCCCCCAGCGTTACAGTTGAAGATGGTGTCCAGAGGTTTGTTGATTGGTATCTGGATTTTTTCAAAGTCAGTTTGTAATCGGGCAATGACCAAACCCATAAGAGTTGGTTGAGTAGAAGGGTACAGGTGAGCAAGAATTCAAGTGAAACGCGAAAAAGCTGTATTGAATCAAGTGTATGCTTAAGACATTGATGAAGACGTCAGAAAACAAACAATTGAATCGTTGAATTCTTGACTACACTTCTCCCGACAGATTGGGTGACAAACCGAAAATACTATGATCTGGAATTTTATTTGTATAGACAATATTGTGTCCGGTTATTACCTGACTTTCACCCGGTTGTCTACTATGGCTTGAAGCCGTTTATTTTTCTTTTTTTTTAAAAAAAACAGTTAAACTTGCGTCCAGGCCTCATACTTCTAAATTACCGGGATTCTCCTCTATAATCCCAGGTTTAATCAGGATATCTGGTGCAAGATTCAGGTGTTAAATTTATCATTAATCCTAAAAAAACGGGGAAACAATGGATTTTGAGAAAAGTATTTTATGTATAGGCGCCGGCTATGTGGGTGGACCAACAATGGTCGTGATTGCAAATAAGTGCCCCCAGTATAGAGTTACCGTTGTCGATATAAATCAGGACAAGGTTGATGCCTGGAACAGTGAGAATATACCAATCTATGAACCAGGGTTGGACAAACTAGTCAAAAAGGTGCGTGATAAAAACCTCTTTTTTTCTACAGAGATAGACAAAGGGATCAAGGCTGCTGATATAATCTTTGTCTCTGTAAATACACCAACAAAGAATTATGGCCAGGGGGCAGGCAAGGCTGCTGATCTGCAGTATTGGGAGAGGACCGCAAGACAGATACTGGCAAACTCTGGTAGAGACAAAATCATTGTGGAAAAATCCACCCTCCCTGTACGTACAGCTGAGGCTATGGGGCGGATACTTCATGAAACAGAAAATGGGGTCAGATTCGAAGTTCTGTCAAATCCTGAATTTCTTGCAGAAGGAACCGCTATTAAAGATCTTGAGAACCCAGATCGAGTACTTATCGGATCAAAGGATACAGAGTCAGGAATTAAGGCCAGAAAAGAGATAGTTGAGATATATGCCAATTGGGTACCAATGGATAGGATCATAGAATCAAATGTCTGGAGTGCGGAGTTGTCCAAACTCACTGCAAACGCGTTTCTGGCCCAGAGGATATCTTCTATAAATTCAATATCTGCCCTGTGTGAAAAAACTGAGGCGGATATCGATGAGGTAGCCTATGCTATTGGTACTGATTCCCGTATCGGACCTAAATTTTTGAAGTCCAGTGTGGGTTTTGGCGGGTCATGTTTTAAAAAGGATATCCTCAACTTAGTCTATATCTGTCAGAATTATGGCCTTGATGAAGTGGCTGACTATTGGGAATCGGTTGTGAAGATCAATGAGTGGCAGGAGAGGCGATTTGTCCGAAATATGCTCTTAAATATGTTTAATACAGTGGCAGGAAAACGGATTGCCCTGCTGGGTTTTGCCTTTAAGGCCAATACTGGTGATACTCGTGAATCACCTGCTATTACAATAACCCGCGAACTCTTTGAAGAGCATGCGGAAGTAGTTGTTTCTGATCCCAAGGCCCTTGAAAATGCCCGTATTGATTTGAAGGATGTTGAAGACAGCATTATCTTTGAAGATGATCCTTATAAGGCATCTGAAGGTGCCCATGCGATCGCAATTCTCACAGAATGGGAGCTTTATAAAGACCTGGATTATGGACGTATAATAAAAGGGATGGTTCAACCGGCATTTATCTTTGATGGCCGGAATATCCTGGATCACAAAGGCCTTTTTAGTATGGGATTTAATGTATTTGCTATTGGAAAGGCGCCGCTTACGCATATTTAATTATGAAAACAAATTTAAACGGTTAAAAGGAGATATAATTTATTGGCAATAACAACAATAAAGGGTTTTAAAGACATATTGCCTCGGGAGATCGAAACCTGGCAACGGATTGAGATGGAGGCAAGAAAGGTCTTCAGAGTATTTGGTTTTAAAGAGATTAAACCTCCCTTGATGGAAAAGACGGAGCTTTTTAAGAGAGGAATAGGTGAGGACACGGATATTGTCTCTAAGGAGATGTATACCCTAATGGATAGCAAGGGAAGGGGACAGACCCTTCGGCCAGAAGCCACTGCCTCTGTTGTACGGTCATATATACAGAACAAGCTTTATAATGACAATCCTGTTCAGAAGTTGTTTACCATTGGCCCAATGTTCCGACATGAGAGGCCGCAAAAAGGGAGATTCAGGCAGTTTCATCAGATAAACGCGGAGCTGTTTGGCGATCCAGGTCCCAGCTCTGATGCGGATCTCATAATCATGGCCATGCACCTGTTTGAATCTGTGGGCATGTCAGAACTCACCTTGAACATTAATTCACTGGGCTGCCAGGATTGCAGGCCACAGTTCAGAGAAGGGCTCAAGAGCTTTCTTGGGCAGTACACAGATGAATTATGTTCCGACTGTCAGAGGCGGGCAGAGACCAACCCTCTCAGGGTGTTCGACTGTAAGGTCAAGGGGTGCGGGGAGGTGGTAGTAAACGCGCCATCTGTTCTTGACTCACTCTGCAACAGATGTCAGGACCATTTTAATACATTAATGGATTACCTGACAGGTTCAGATATCTCCTTCACTGTTAATCCGATGCTTGTACGCGGCCTTGACTATTATACGCGCACAGCATTTGAGATACAAACAGACAGGCTTGGTGCCCAAAACGCTGTGGCAGGCGGGGGCAGATATGATGGACTGGTAAGACAACTTTACGGGCCTGACCATCCCAGTATAGGTTTTGCCATAGGCATTGAGAGGCTTGTGGCACTCCTGGAGGAGCAGAATAATTTCAAGACAGACTCACCGGATCTCTTTATTGCAGGACTTGGAGATGCCGCATCTAAAAAAGTTTTTTTCTGGGTGCATGAGCTCAGAAAGAACGGTCTTTTCGTTGAAATGGAGTATGAATTGAAGGGGCTTAAGGCCCAGATGAAAAGGGCGGATAAATTGGGTGCTAAAAGGGTTCTTATTATTGGTGATGATGAGCTTGCGTCAGGCAAAGGTATTATTCGAGATATGGTGACCAAAGAGCAGGGGGATATTTTTCTGGACAGCCTTGTAGAGAACCTGTTAAGCGAATAAATCCATTGGATAGAGCAGGGCGCCATTATCTTAGAGACCCTCACTGTTGATTGTCCGGGAAATACTTTTTTCCCGCCGCCAAGGGCCCCTTTATTGTTTAATATCAATTAATAAACATTTTAAAGAAAATGAAAGAGCAATAATATGAATATTGATTCGTTAGAGGACTGGAAGAGGAGTCATGACTGCGGAGCCTTGAGAATAGAAGATTCAGGCCAGGAAGCAGTGCTTATGGGATGGGTGAATACAAGAAGGGATCTCGGAAATCTCATATTTATTGACTTGCGTGACAGGGGAGGAATCACCCAGATAGTGTTTGATCCCCAGTTGGATAAAGAGACGCATGAACGCGCTCATTTGTTGAGAAATGAATGGGTAATTGCCTGCAGGGGAAAGGTCTCTTCAAGGCTTAAGGGTCAGGAAAATTCAGAATTGGATACAGGAGACGTTGAATTACATGTAACCGGACTGAAGATCCTTAACATAACAGAGGTGCCCCCATTTCAGGTAGATGGTATGGTTGATGCCTCTGAAACACTTCGGTTGAAATACCGATATCTGGAACTGAGAAGACCCGGAATATTCCGTAATTTTTATAGACGACACCTTATTGCGGCAAACATCAGGAAGTATTTTAACAAAAATGGTTTTCTTGAGGTAGAGACACCAGTGCTCACAAAGAGCACCCCTGAAGGCGCAAGAGACTACCTTGTGCCCAGCAGGGTGAAAAAGGGTGCGTTTTACGCACTGCCCCAGTCACCCCAGCTGTTCAAACAGCTCCTTATGATATCAGGATTTGACAGGTATTACCAGATTGTACGCTGCTTTCGGGACGAGGACCTTAGGGCTGACCGTCAGCCTGAGTTCACCCAAGTGGATGTGGAGATGTCCTTTGCCAATGAAGAAATTGTCATGAATGTCTTTGAAGACATGATAAAAAAACTCTTTAAAGAGGTTCTTGACATTGAGATCCCGGATATCCCCAGGCTGGAGTACAGCGAGGCAATAGACAGGTTTGGGACGGACAGACCTGACACGCGGTTTCACATGGAGCTGAGGGATATCTCCTCTCTTGTCAAGAATTCCGGATTTAAGGTGTTCCAATCTGTTATTGATAACCATGGGACTGTCAGAGCAATATGTGTCAAAGACGCAGCTACAATATTTTCAAGAAAAATTCTTGATGAACTGACAGAAAAGGTAAATGAATACGGGGCTAAAGGACTTGCCTGGATAAAGGTTAATGATGAAGGCTGGCAGTCTCCCATAGCAAAGTTTTTTAAAGAAAGCGAAAGGGAAGCAATAAGCCGGAGAATGGAGGCATCTGCCAATGATCTGATCCTGATTATCGCGGACAAACCTTGTGTGGTCTTTCAGTCTTTAGGCATGCTCAGAGTGGAAGCGGCCCAGAGGCTTGGCCTAATAGAGGAGGGGGAGTATTCTTTCCTGTGGGTGACCAGTTTCCCGCTGTTTGAATATGATGAAGAAGAGGAGAGTCTGAATGCAGTGCACCACCCCTTTACTGCCCCTTTTGAAGAAGATCTTGCTCTGTTAAAGGACCACCCTGAAAAGGTCAGGTCCCGTTCATATGATCTTGTCCTGAATGGGACAGAGATAGGTGGAGGGAGTGTCAGGATCCATAACATATCCCTTCAGGAGGAGATATTCAGGAGTCTGGGGCTCTCTAAAAAGGATGCGGATATGAAGTTCGGATTCTTTCTTGAGGCACTGAAATATGGCGCTCCGCCCCATGCAGGAATGGCCATAGGTTTCGATCGTCTGGTAGCGATAATGTCAGGGGTGGATTCCATAAGAGAGGTCATAGCCTTTCCAAAGACAGCCAGCGCCATATGCCCCCTTACTGGCGCGCCATCCCTGGTTGATGATGCCCAGCTGGAAGAATTAGGTCTCAAAATATTGGCAGATTAATCATTACTATAAATAACAAGAAGTTCCCTATCTGATTTTTTTAGACTATTCAGAAGTCGGATAAGAGAATAGAGAATAAAAAAACCCCCGTATTGTATAACCAATCAATACGGGGATCTGTTTTACAAATGTGATACTATTCAGTAACATCCAACGTGAGATAAGTGGTAACACCCTGTCGTTTGATAAGGAAGAGGATCGTGTCCCCATCCTTATAAGATCCTATCTTTTTCCTGAACCAAGAGATGTCCTTTATACTCTCTTGATCTATTTCAAGGATGATATCTCCCTGTCTCATTCCTGCTTCAGATGCCACAGATCCGCTTTCCACCCTAAGAACAACCACTCCCTCTGTATCTTTTATTCCCAGGCTTCTAGCAAGACTGGGGGTGAGTTCTTCGACCTCCAGGCCCAGATCCAGCTGCTGTTCTGTTCGGGCAATGATTTCAGTTTCCTCTTCAAGCTCTCCCAGTTCGACATCAATGGTCTTTCTCTTACCATTTCTTATGACCACAACCTCCACATCTTTACCCACTGGTGTTTTGGCCACTGTGTAGGGAAGGTCATCTGCTTTATTAATATCATTTTTATCAAAACCTACAATAACGTCACCTCGCTGAATTCCGGCTTTTTCAGCAGGGCCATCCTCGACCACATCTGCCACAAGCGCACCTTTGGTGTCTTTAAGATTGAGCTTTTCCGACAACTCGGATGTAATACTCTGGATCATCACTCCAAGCCATCCTCTCACCACCTTGCCTTTTTTTAGCTGGGGCAGGAGATCCTTTGCCATATTCACAGGGATAGCAAAACCTATGCCTATACTTCCCCCATTTTCTGAAAAAATAGCTGTATTAATGCCGACTACCTTTCCTTCTGTATCCAAAAGTGGTCCCCCACTGTTACCCGGATTGATTGAGGCGTCTGTTTGGATATAGTTTTCATATGAACTTGCCCCGATCTGCCTGTATTTTGCACTCACAATACCTGCGGTTACCGTGTTTCCAAGACCATATGGATTTCCTATGGCAATGACCCAGTCGCCCACATCCAGCTGGCCAGAGTCTCCAAGGGCAAGGCTTATCAACTCATCATCATCAGGTTTGATTTTAATAAGAGCCAGGTCTGTTTTAGGGTCACGCCCTGTAATTTCGGCATCATATTCCCGTTTGTCTGAAAGGGTCACTTTGATTTCATCTGCCCTTTCCACTACATGATTGTTTGTAAGGATATACCCCTCCTTATCAATTATAAATCCTGTCCCAAGGCTGGTCCGTCTATATTTCCTTTCTTTTTGATCTCCATAAAAACGATCAAAAAAGTCTCTAAAGGGATCATTAGGGCCGAATGGAGAGAAATGCTGATAACCTCTGGTCTGAATTATCTCCACAGTGCTTATATTGACTACCGATGGGCTGGCCTTGTCAACCAGGTCTGAAAAGGAACCAGGTGTTCCCTTGATAACCGTATCAATATCAGCTGACACAGGAGTTGTCAGTGAGGCTGCAATAAATCCAATGAGTACACACAACAGTGCCCAGGCAGGAATTGCCCTTTTTTTAGAAAGTAAGTCTAGTTTTAAAATTTCCATAATCGCCCCCTTTCAGGTTTTCAGGTTCATATTGTTTAGTCAAGAATTTAAGTCAAAAGAAGTTAATGTCAACTTTTATACAAGCTTATTAATATCAGGTAGTATTTATGGCTTTTTTGTACGGCACCTTTTCCTCCTCCATAAACATGATATATCAACTCTTAAAGTTCGATTTCCCCTCCTTATAGGATGAAGAGTTTCAAGTTATTGTTTTTTAGACAGGAATATAAGAAAAAAGTTCCATTTTTTTAAAAACCATTTTATTCCAATTCATCCCTGATATTGTTTGCTTAATTGTCGTTCATACATGGAGAAGAACCATACACGAATCTGTATGGCCTTCCTGCGTCAGGGGAAAAACTGATCCGGCCTGAAAAGTAATTTCAGAAAAAATATTGCCTTATTAGCCATTTATATGCATAATAGGAATATTTTAATCAGTTCTTCATTTTTGGGTATAAATGATTAATATTAAACGGAAATTTACTACAAGGGCATCTTTAGTTAATGTTCTGCCAGTTGTCAGAAATGATTGATTTTTTATTATACAATGATTTTTTAAGATTCCGCTAATATAGAAAGGATGGAGAATTTCATATGAATGTAGTAATAGCAGATGATTCGCGAGTTATGAGGAGTATAATTGGCAAAGCTGTTGACTCATTGGGTCACAATATCATTTATGCCTGCAATGGTCAGGAGGTCTTGGATTATCTTGAAAAGTGCGGTGATGAGATCGAGCTGATACTTCTGGACTGGAACATGCCTGTTTTAACAGGGTTTGAGGCGTTGCAACGGATGCAGGAGAATTGTAAGTACCAGAATATACCAGTACTAATGGTTTCAACCGAATCCGAAGATCAGAAGGTAGATCAAGCCAAAGAAGCCGGTGCGTGTGGATATTTGGCAAAACCCTTTACCCAGGAAGAGTTGTCATCTGCTATCCAAATGGTTATAAGCTAGTCTAAATCCTGTCAATCCCTATACTTAATCATTCCCCTTTGCGTATGGATTTTTCTCTAAAATTCTTACACTTAAATGATATACGAAGGGTCCCTATCTGAAATGGAGCGGTCTTATGAATAAAATTCTTGCCATTAATTGTAGTCAGGAAATTACCAATGCAATTACAAAATTCTTAGGAAAAAATATTTCCATACAGAGTGAAGTTTTTAAGGAAGGCATGAGTCTAAATGATCCGGACATGATTATCCTGGAAATGGGACAAAACCAGAACCTGGATTTGGAGCATATCAGAAAGATAAGGTATTCATGTAATTTTAAAAATTTGCCTATAGTCCTTATGGACAGCCATGGAAACCCTCCTTCAATGGAGTTTTATCTGTCAGCAGGGGCGACTGAAATACTTTCTATAAATGATCCTCCTGCAGCCTGTCGCCATATCTTACAGAGCTATCTGATACCTGATCGGGCACCATTGGAGAAAGAGATGGAATATCTGCTTCCATTTATACACAATACCTGCGATGTCCTGAAGACAATGGCATCTATGGAAGCGACATTCAAGGAGGTTTATTTTTCCGATGATTTCAGAACTTTTGGTGATATCTCCGGTATCATAGGATTGCATGGGGGCGCAGAAGGAACCCTTGTTGTTACATTCTATTGGGATCTTGCCCAGAAAATTATTGCCAAAATGATGACTGTTGAAGAACATAATATCAACGCAGAATTGATACATGATGGTGTGGCAGAACTTATCAACATGATTGGCGGCTCTACAAAAAAGGATTTTGTGGGCAATCAATATCATTTTGATATCACACTGTCTTCTGTGGTAATAGGTTCCGGCCACCAGATAGGCCATCCTGGGGATGCCTCCATCGCTATACTCATATTTAATGTGGACAAGTATTCTTTTGCACTCCAGGTCTGCATAAAACCCGATATGCCAGGTCGCTGATTCTATTAACTATTATAACAGCGAATTTCTACTGAAAAACGCTTATATTCCGTCATTTTCAATAATCCTGCGAGATAGTGTATTAATGAACGATAAAAATGATATTCTTTTAATTAACAGGGACAGGGACTTTTTAAAGACAACATGTGAATCACTGCAAAAAACAGGGTTTTCTGTCGCCACTGCAATGGACATGCGCAGCGCCCTGACTGTTATTAGTGCTAGTTCAGTCGGTCTTATCATATGCGATAAAGCGCTGGAGGATGTCAGTGGATATGACTTTCTGCATTACCTCAAGAGCGACCCCCTGAGGGATTCCATCCCGTTTGTCTTCTTTGTCCCTGTAAATGACCAGGGCAGGGCCTTTAAGGCCCTGAAACTCGGAGCTTCTGATTTTCTTGTTTATCCATTGGAATTGGATGATCTGGTAAAGCATATCCGGGAAATTCTGAATAAAAATGGAAAAATAAATTCTTCTCCGCAACCTCAGCCCGATGAGCCCCCTGTTCAGCCTGCTACTCCCTTTAAGCCTGCCACGGAGGTTCAACCCACAGAAGCAGCTAGCCTGGAAACAACAAACCGACGCAAAAGCAAAAGAAACCTTCCTCTTCCTCCTCTTAATCTTGAGGTTTCCCGCGATGGAATGCTTTGGATGCCCTGCAAGATAAAAAATTTCAGCCGCGAGGGCATGTATGTAGAGACCTCATTACTTGGAAAGTCCGGTGCCGAATTGAAGCTCAGAATATCATTCCCGAAGAGGGCGTATACATTAAATGGTCAAATAACGCATATAAACTTTGCGGGTATTCAGGGGTCTACGGGAATAGGTATTGAAATAGTGGATTCAAAAGAATGGAGAGGAATCTATAAGTATTTCAAGTCTTTTATCGGTGTTGAAAGCGCAAAGAGTGAAACAGATACCAGTGATGGTCAAAACGGTGCTGAGGGTGATGCAGAGACCCTGATGATTTCTGATGAACAGGCCCAGGCTCTAATGGCCAGCATTCGCGCTTCTGAAGGACAAAAAGCAAAAAGTAATCGATTAGATATCCGTTTCTATCACAGTATAGTGGGAAAACAATTGGATAATTACAAGGCGGTTTCTTTTATTGGGGCCGGAAATATGGGAGGAGTATTCAAGGGCTGGGATATTTCCCTTGAACGTGAGGTAGCCTTAAAGGTTATATCCTATGATTTATCATCCCAGGAAAAATTCAGGGACATGTTTATTAAAGAGGCCCGTATTGTATCTCAATTAGAAAATCCGAATATTGCGCGTATTTATTATATTGGAAACGCGAACGATATCCTTTTTTATGCCATTGAATTCATTGGCGGCGGAACCCTGTTGGATATGATAAACGAGGGCCGTAATTTTAATACATTAAGTGGACTGGACTACTTGATTACCATTTGCAAGACTCTCAACTTTGTGAGGCAAAAAAATATTATCCACAGGGACATTAAACCTGAAAATATCATGATTATTAATAAAAAAATTATAAAGATTGTGGATTTTGGTGTGGCCAAAAGAGTAGACCTGGAAACAAAAAAGGCTGTTCAGAAGGGTATTGTGGGATCTCCTTTATATATTCCTCCAGAGTGTATTGAGAGCAAACCGCTTGATCATCGAAGTGATATCTATTCCCTTGGGGCAACATTTTATCATGCATTCACAGGCTCACCACCCTTTCAGGGAAAGAATGCAGAAGAGGTGTTTGCCAAACATCTGCATGGCAAATTGACACCTTTAAAGAAAAAAAACCCTAAGGTTTCCAATGCTCTTGCCAAGATAATTGAAAAGATGATGGAAAAGGATCCGGATGACCGGTATCAGACCTATGATGATATAGTCGATGCCATAAATACGCTTAAGTCTCGCGCGTTAAAATTTCAAAAACTGAAAAATGCCACTCTTATATTCAAGATGAAGGATAACAAGACAGCTCCGGCTAAAGGTTGAGAAAGCCTTGGATATGGAGGATATTTATTCCTTTTATGGTCATATGGTATGATCTTTTCTGCTGTTAAACCCTGATAACGCTGTAGAAACCTACTACTGCTTGTCCCTCCAAAACGGGATAAAGATCATTTGTTTGAACTGATAATCAGCATAAAAAAGCCCCTCAAAAGAGGGGCTTTGAATTGGTATGTATTTGGGCGGTGCCTATTTCATTTTTACAAGGTCATTGACCTCAAATCCGGATCCTGATTGGATAGATGCCACAGATGCATCATTTCCAGTGCCGAAAAAACCTGTAATAATCAGCTCTCCAATTTTTTTACCGGGAGCCCTTCCTAGAACTAGTCCTGTCTGGGGATCCATTACTTCATTGCCGAGCTCCTGTACAACAAGGACATCTCCGACTTTCAGGCCTGTCTTCTGTCCCGCATTGATATAAACCATACCACCCTGTATACTGGCGATCCTTCCGGTCCACTCAGTGGATTCCACCTGTTTAAGCATGTTCACCATTGCCTTTGTCAGTGCATCTCTAAGGGCTCCATCCCTCAGGTCAGCATCATATGAAGTCTCTGATCCCATGCCCAAGACCTCTTTGGTTTCTTTAGAATAGACACCCTGGCCTGAGTCAGCCATGATCTGAAACCCTGTGGTTGTGTCTACAACCCTGTAATCTACAGTTACCCTTGCGATCCGTTCTTTCCTCTTGTATACCAGAAAGTCACCACCTTCCACCACCTCTGAGTATGCTGTAATCGAGCCTGTTACTATGGCATTTAACCCCAGAATTTTACCCATTTTTGCGGCTGTTGAAGGATCTATTGATCCTGAAGCCCCAAGTTGTTGCTGATCCATAATTTTTGCGAGGTCCTGTTGAGGGATCACAATAAAACGTCCGGTTTTCTGGAGAATAGTGCCAAGGATATCTGCCGCGGATTCTCCGAACTTGGTCGCCTTGGAAGTTGATTTATTCTCAAAATTCACTACACACACCCTTAGTTTAGGGCCTGTATAAGCACTATCCGGGGCCAGTTTTTTTGAAACACCTGTGAGTGATGAATCATCCCTTACAGCCCCGGTCATTGTGGGAGAGCAGCTGTTCAGGGCAAGCATTGCGATC
>JAFDJA010000137.1 GCA_019307745.1 Deltaproteobacteria bacterium
AGATTTTTACAGGGGAGATTGTTAATTCATCTCCCCTGTGGAATATTGGTTTATAATAGAAAATAATTAATAATTACCACCTACATCTGCGTCACCCGCAACTGGCGTGATTTCGCCTGATTGGATTGCCTCTTTTACCCTTTTGGACAGACCCGGATGATCAAGGGGGTACCGCGTAACAGACGCCCTGTTTTCAACTCCAGGGATAAGTCTTTCTAACCACTCTCCTCTCGTTCTTGTAACAGGGCTGATATATTCCCATGCCACTTTTTTATCCATAGTCACCTCTAGTACATGGCCTCCCTCTGACGCGGTTATCAGGGTATTACCATTGGGAAGGCGCGTGGCTTTAGACCCATGGGAGCTGTAAAAGCCATTATTGAATTTGTCAAATTCAGAGGCGCTCCAGGCCCAGGTGATCTGGTTGGACATAATGCCATAGGAACCTCTGGAATCTGTATAACCGGCATCATTTTCCCTTATGTAATTACCATTTTTATCATAGGGGTTGATCTGATATATGGCGGAATGGGCTGTGAACTGGGGCCGGAATGAGCCGTTCTCAAAGGTTAACCACTCACCTTCTCCCGGAAAACCTTCATCTATCCATTGTGTATGGTGCTGGCCAAAGGTCTGCTGATGGCCATTGCCCCGGAGCGTTGCCTTGTCTTCTTCTGCCTTGGTGTAATTGTAAGGATTCCCCCAGCGATATACAATATCTCCCTTGGGCCCAGCAGCCTCTTCTTCGGTCAGGCTGTGATCAATAACAAACTGCTCACTAGTTTCTCTGCAGCTTATAAGAATTTCATCCCGTTCAGCATGGTAATCAATCCCGTTAACATGATTCCAATCGTTTTTAAAACCTGAACCGTTATTGGTATCCACATTGAGATCCAGTCTTCCGTAATCATCTTCAGGTCTTATGGGATTACCGTATGTTGATCTGCCGCTGGCGCTTTTGCCGTCCTTCTTATAATACTGGACAACATGATCCCAGAAGCGCCACTTCCATATGATATTGTTAGTAGGGTTGTCAGGATCCTGAGGGATTGACATATCAATTTCAATTATGGCGTCAGCAGAACCGCTACCCTGGTTATCCGGATCTGAGCCGGCTGCAACAGCCTCTTCTTCAGAAATATTGTGCATAGAGACCACAAGAACTGTGTTTCTTTTCAGCTTTTTATTCCAAATCCTCTCAAAATCGTGATGCAGGTAGTGTGTATCATTGCTGGGAGAAACCCACTGCCATATGGTCTTTCCGCCATCCCTTTCAACAACAGATCCCGGAGCCCTATTTCTACCTTTTCCCTTGCCCATACGAAGACCGACCTGGGTGCCCTCACGGGTTATGACTCCCGCGCCAAGGGTTTCTGTTGTAAAAAGAAGGTTCCCTGCCATGTCAAGTACGTTTCCGCCGACCATGTTGTATCCATTATATGCCAGGTCTTTATCCCAGTGCATTACTCCGGTCGGGGCGTAGATAATATGCACAGCAAACGCGGATCCCGCTGACATAAAAAGTATAAATACCGATGTGAGCACACAAAAAATCATTTTTTTCATCTCCATTCTTCCTCCTCCTAAAAAATTATAGGTTCCTATAAAAACAATGTTATAGTATATATTGAAATGTTTATTACAAAAAAGCAACATTTAAAATGAATAATTAATAATTTTTTTATTACTTCATTGATAATATAAGATTGAAAAAACATATGTTTTCAATCTCCCTTAACACTCTCCATCTGGCTCCTAATTGACATTGCCCTTTTCCCGCGGGTTGATTGCTTTTTCTATTTCAACTTTATCCGATGAAAATCCTTGTTCCTGATTGACATCTATTATCTATTCCTATATTTTTACATATGGTCAAGCTGCTTTAATTTTGTTTAAGCTTGACACAATGCGCTCCGGTTTGTTTTCTGTTAATGTTATCCGGTTTCTGTCAACAATTTACATTATGAGGAGAATAGCCGCGAAACCTTTGGTTGGACGTATTCAGGCCTTGATAGAAGGCGAGTGCGTTATCCGTATAAATCCACAATCAGATCGCGTATAAATAAAATCATGTTTCCACTCAGAGATGAAAATCCTACCTATAGTACGTCTGTTGTAACTTTTGTAATAATTGGAATAAATATTCTGGCTTGGGTATTTATCCAGGGCCTTGGTTCTCCCGGGGCGGTAATGGATTCAGTCTGGTCTTTTGGGTTGATCCCTGGAGAGCTCCTAGGCAGGTTAGATCCTGGTACACCAATCCAGATCAGGTCTGATTTGATATATCGGATTCAGGATGATCCAAACTGGAAATCCTTGATAACCTCCATGTTCATGCACGGGGGCTGGTTTCATCTTGTTGGGAATATGTGGTTTCTCTATGTTTTTGGAGATAATGTGGAAGATGTATTTGGCCATAATAAATTTATCATATTTTATCTGCTTTGTGGCCTTGCCGCCTCAACTGTTCAGATAATTTCAAATCCATCAAGCCATATACCCATGGTAGGCGCTTCTGGCGCTGTAAGTGGCGTTATGGGTGCCTATGCTGTCCTGTTTCCCCGGGCACCGGTCCATATGCTTGTGTTTTTCGGATTCTTTTTTACACGAATAGTTGTTCCCGCAGTTTTTATGTTAGGATACTGGCTTATACTGCAGCTGCTGGGAGGTCTGCTTGGCGGTGGCGCAGGAGGTGTTGCCTTCTGGGCGCATATTGGAGGTTTTATCGCTGGAATCATTCTCCTCAAAATATTTTGCAGTTCAGAAAGGGCAGAGATATGCCGCAGAAAAAGGGGCAGAACAGATAAAATAGTACACAAATACAGGATTCCATAAATGTAAATAAGGGATTTATCTGACTGGAAGAGAGGAGTTTTAAAATCTTTGATCCTGTCGTTAATCCTGTCCTACGGCTCTTTTACTTTGAAATGACCTTTTAGAATGACAGAGACATACAATGAAAACCCATAATAGAAAGTTCCCTTATTTCAAGCCGGTTCCCCTTCTCTATATAATATTGTGCATTATTCTGACAATCCTTACAGGGTGTGAATATTCAGATTCCGAGAAAGATAAAAAAACATATTCAGTAAGCGGGACCATTCAGGTAAATGAAAATACAGCCATTGACTCAGACCTGAATGATCCCAATTTCAACTCCCGGTCAAATGATTCTTTTAATGAGGCGCAGCTTATCGCCAACCCTGTAAACCTTGGCGGATATGTAAATAAAAAATACAGTGGTTCCGAGGGAGAGTCCTACTACACAGGAGATGAATATGATTATTTTAGTGTCTCTATGTCAGGAGATGAGACAATAACCCTTTATATTGCTGACACAGACAATGCAGACCTGGACTTGTACCTGTATGACTCATCCGGTACCTCCATCCGGTCAGAAGGTCCTTCTTCTATGGAGTCTGTCTCCCCATGGTCTGCGGATTATTATAACATAGTGGTCTTTGCATATGACGGAGCCTCCAACTACAACCTGATTATCAATGCCTCTGGTAATGCAAAGGCCATTGTTTCCGAACAGCACATTTCAGATGATTTTGTTCCGGGCGAATTTATTGTACGATTTGATGACAATGCCTTAAAAAATCTCCCCGAAAGCAGTCCTTATCAGCTTTCCGAGGAGATGGGATTACAGCACAAGGCGGGCGAACATGGCCGACCCATACTAATGCAGTGGGGGGATAATGTGACAGAAAAACACAAGGCTTTTTCCGCCTTGGGCATTGAAGAAGACGCTGCTGGAGAAAGACATTTGGGTATACAGAAACAGCCTTTGAAAGAGAAGAAAGATACACTTCGAATAGCAAGGGCGCTCAGGAAGAGAAAGGACATCCTTTATTGTGAACCCAACTATATTCGAAAACCCTTAATAGTGCCCGATGACGAGTATTACTCAACCCAATGGCACTACCCCCTGATCAATCTACCAGAAGCATGGGAAGTCACTACCGGCACTGAAAACGACGTTATTGTCGCTGTTATTGACACAGGGGTGCTGGTTGACCACCCGGACCTTATGGACCAGTTAGTCAATGGTTATGATTTTATCAGCAGTGCTCAAAGATCCAATGATGGAGATGGGATAGACGATAATCCCGATGATCCTGGAGACCTGGCAGCCGGGTCAAGCTCCTCCTTTCATGGTACCCATGTGGCCGGCACCATCGCAGCCTCAACAAATAACAGCATTGGTATAGCCGGCATCAGCTGGTCTGCCAGAATAATGCCCTTAAGAGTATTAGGGATTGGAGGAGGCTCCTCTTATGATATTCTGCAGGCGATTCGCTTTGCAAGCGGGCTGGCAAATAATTCCGGCACAACACCTGCCATAAAAGCTCATATTATCAATTTAAGCCTTGGTGGCGGTAGCTATAGCCATTCAGAGCAGGAAACCTACTCCCTAGCACGTGAGCAGGGTGTTATAATAATAGCCGCAGCGGGAAATTCCGCCACTGACCAGCCTCTATATCCTGCCTCTTATGATGGTGTTATATCGGTTTGCGCTGTGGATGCAAATAAAGAGCTCTCATACTATTCAAATTACGGAAGCACAATAGATGTTGCCGCACCGGGTGGAGATATGACCCGGGACAGAAATGGAGATACTCATGGGGACGGAGTGCTCAGCACATGCGGGGATGATTCCTCCAATTCTGATATCCAGATGACCTATAAATTTTATCAAGGCACATCCATGGCAGCGCCCCATATGTCTGGTGTTGTAGCACTTATGAAATCGATCCATCCCGGTCTTGCCCCTGTTGACCTGGACCTGTTATTGGAGTCCGGAACCATTACAGAGGATATCGGCAATACAGGCTGGGACAACAGATTCGGCTCCGGACTTATTGATGCGTATAAGGCTGTGGATGAGGCCTCAGGAGAGGGAGAGCTTCCCCCTGTGCTCTCGATAGATCCTGACCGTCTGAGCGTTGGATATGCTGGAACCACAGGAGTATTAACCGTCCAAAACCTGGGAGGAGGAACCCTTAACATTGAGTCTGTTACATATGATTCTGACTGGCTTACAGTCTCTGAAAAGGCTGTGGACAGTAATGGTCTGGGCAGTTATTTGGTTACCGTAAGCAGGGACAATCCTGTCGAGTTAAAAGGAGGGGCCTATTCTGCCGTTGTTGCATTTAAAATAGCAGGGGGAAACTCCAAAAACCTGATAGTTCTGATGCAGGTTGCAGGGGAATATGACGCAACCGCTGATGCAGGCTATCAATATATATTGCTTCTGGACTCCAATACATATGAAAACAGATACCAGGTTGAGGCGACCGCTACAAACGGAGAATATTATTATGAATTTCCAGAGGTCAAATCAGGCTATTATCATATTCTAGCAGGTACTGACTCTGATAACGACTTTTATATTGGTGATGCAGGGGAGGCAATAGGCGCATACCTCTCTTTTGATCAACCAAGGGAGTTACACATTAACCAGGATCTTGGCGGATTGGATTTCACCTCGGGCTTTAACCTTAATCTATCAGGCAATGCCTCCGTGGGAAGCACGGTCCAGAGTCAAACCATTATGAGGATGCAAAGCAGAAAAAAAGAGGTTAACCCATGAAAATCAAGCTGTTTGTCTTTATATTATCCATAGTGTCCTGGACCATGGGCTGCTCCCAATCCATTAGTCACAGTACTGAGAGGGCCATGCCTGAAGTGAGAATTCTTGATAAGGGGATTATAGGTCCTGAACCGCAGGCCCATGCTCCTTCATTAATCCTGGTCAACAATCTGAAAGGGCTTCAGGAGGTCTATAGAAATTTTCATACAACCTCCTTTGGAATGGCCACCCCCAAACTCCCTGAAATAAATTTTTCGACTCACAGGGGGCTTATGGTATGCATGGGGATAAAACCCTCTGGGGGCTATGGTTTATTGCTCCTGGATGATTACGCGATTATAAGAGACAATGCGGCGGAAATAATGCTGCAGTGGATTCAACCTGAAAAAGGGGCTATTGTGCCTCAGATGCTTACATCCCCTTGGCTACTTATCCAGATAGAACATGGGGATTATAAAGAATTCATCATCAAGGATGGTGAGGGCAAAGAGATATTAAGGCAACCTTTCCCATAGGCATAACAGGGCTGTTCTTGCCTGTAAGAATCTAATATGGAGGAAAAATTATGACACATAAGGATAAAAATAATTATTCAGGAAAACATGCGTCTGACAGACCTGTGGATCCCGCGATTGCGGCGGCTGTAAGAAAGAGGACAAAAGAAGGTAAAATATCATGTGCTGATGCCTTCAGGATAAGTGAAGACCTTAATACAACTGCTTCTGAAGTGGGTTTTACCATCGACGCCCTTGAAAGTCGTATCATGGCTTGCCAGCTTGGTCTTTTTGGCCACAAATCCGGGAAGGCCCTCAATAATATTGAAATTATACCGGATGAGTTGAAGTCCGTTGTCCTGGATAGCCAGGAGAATGAATGCCTCAGGTGCCAGGATGCATGGGAGATCGCTAAAGGCCTTGGGATAAAAAAGATCGCAGTATCATCCGCGTGTGAGTCAATGAAAGTTAAGATAACCTCGTGTCAACTTGGGGCATTCTGATTGAGAACACAGGAGACTGGCAATAAGGGCTAAAGGTTCTGAAACAGAGGGTCTTTGCTTTTCCTTAATCTCTGAATGCCTGAAAGAGCCCTTTTGCCCAGGACATCTCCTTCAGAAAGCTTCTGTTCTCTTCCTCCTTCTGATTTTTTAAATTCTTCAGCGCGCTGCACAAACTGTTATAGGCCTCTTTGTCAGGCAACCCTGTAATTAGTTCGGTAAGTTCCCGGTGGCTTTTATATAATAGAGCAGTACTGCTGTCCATCCCCCAGGCCATGGCATTGTCGGCGCTGAGGATCATTGGTTTGTTATAGCTTATAGAATGGGAGTGCGTGGATGTGGTGGTGTCATGGCTGAGATATTTTTTCTGTCTCTCCCCCAATAACGGCATGAGATAATCGCTGCTTATCACCTCTCTATAGAATTGCTCATCACTTAGTGTTTCATGAAACTGAAAATAGTCTTCAACATGATGTCTGCGTACAAGCCTGAGTAGTGCGGGAGCATCCCGGTGGGACATGCTTCCCACAATATTAAATAACATCCCCGCCTGCTGACGCGCCTTTAATTCCCTGGCTGTCCTGACAAGGAGGGGGTAATCGCGACGCTTAAAGCTGATAGTGCCTTGAACTGCAATAATAGTCTTGTCTTCATTTCTCACTTTTTCCAATTTAAACTGTGGAAATAAGGGCTGCATATAGCCGTCAATATTCTGCCTCCTGTATTTCTGATAGATCTCCTCGCCAAGCACAAAATAGAAAGTGTTTTTCATCTTTCGGGGTAGAACCCGGCCAAACCCGTGTACTATACCAAATTTCATCCTGTCAGTAATTGATTCAAAGGCATCCCTGGTCCGCTCAGGGACAATGGAATTAAAGATAACAAGATCAGGGTGGTGCTGCCCAATAATTCTTTTTACAGAGCTCTTAAAATATATTCCTCTCAGGCCGGTCTTAGAACACAGAAAATAGACTCCCGCGTCATAAGCAGCATGTAAGCGGTCTCCATATATATGTTTCAGTTCCTGGTACTTCCGGGGTACAACAAAATAATGAATATCAATTTCTCTATCCGGAAAGATTGCCGGAAGGAGATTTTCATACACAGGAAAAACCTCTGTATGAAATTTATTCAGTTCTATAACGCATACTTTCATAGGAATTTCTGTCTGAAATGTTTCGCAAAAGGCATTATTCCTCCAGACCTCCCTCCTCCCTGGTTCCCAAGAACAGAGAACAGGAGAGAAATATATATTTGACGGTATGTTTTTCGGGAGATCTTAAGGCGATGGCAATCGCCTGGATCAACAGGCCATATTGTTACCTGGGCAGGGTCTTGATTTAGCCCCCTGTTACATGAAAAACCACCACCCTTTATTGCCATACGGCAGAATAGCCAAAAGAATGGCGGTTTTAGATCCGCATTATCGGAAGCAGCTAACAGCTACAAGATCCGCATGACGAAGAATCTTTTTTCGCCATTTTGGAGTCTATTGCAAAGCCTTCGCCCATGGGCCCTTCGGTAAAATCAATGGTTATAGGTTGTGCCTGGTCAAATAGTCCTTTTTCAACAAGAAAAGTTATTCCATTATCTTCCATTACCTGGTCATTGTCTCGTGACTCATCCAGAGCCAGACCCAAAGAGGGCCCGGATCAGCCACCCTGGGCAAGAAACAACCTGATATTTGCAGGCCCTTC
>JAFDJA010000033.1 GCA_019307745.1 Deltaproteobacteria bacterium
CCCCTTGCCTCATATGATGAGGGCGGGGAGTGCCAGCAGAACTTTGCCGTATTATTTACTGACGGAGCTTACAATGGCCTGCCCCCGGTAGACGTGGGCAATGAAGACGGTGATTATGAGGTAGAAAGCGGGGAGTTATGGTTGAGCCTGTCACCCCCTGCGGATGTCCAGATAAGCGGGACAACCGCGGAGGCCCGACAGAACTTTGCAAACTGGTTCTCGTTCTACAGAAAGAGGGACCTTGCAACAAGGGGTGCCATTGCCCAAGTGATTTCCACCATGCAAGGCGTGCAGATAGGTTTCCGGAGTATCAACGAAAATCTCATTCAACCGGTGCTCAAGGTGAAGGTTGGAAGCGAGGATTATACAACCACCCTGGCCAGTGAGTTGTATGCTTATCGTATTGACGAGAAAAACGGCTCCACTCCATTGAGGCGCGGTTTTGAAAACCTGGGCAAGTATTTTGACAAGGAAGACGGCGGTGATGACGGTGGCGTGGGGCCATCCCCCCTTGCCTCATATGATGAGGGCGGGGAGTGCCAGCAGAACTTTGCCGTATTATTTACTGACGGAGCTTACAATGGCCTGCCCCCGGTAGACGTGGGCAATGAAGACGGTGATGAAGACGGTGATAACGGAGCGCCCTACGCGGACGGTTCTAATAAAACCATGGCCGATGTGGCGATGTATTATTATGAAAATGACCTTGATTCAAGCCTGGATAACCGTGTGCCGGTCAGTCCCGAGGATGATGCCACGCATCAGCATTTGGTGACATATTCCATAACCTTTGGAGTCACCGGAAAGCTTGATCCGGATGATTATGATTTTGAAAACGAAATATACCCCACATGGCCTTCTCCAATAAATGACGACCAGGAAAGGATAGATGACCTGTGGCATGCGGCGGTGAACGGCAGGGGCCTGTTCATGAGCTCCAATAATCCTGAAGAGCTTGTTGAAGCGTTTGTTGCTGTTATGGCAAACATTGAATCAAGAATAGGGTCCGCGGCCTCGGTCTCTGTTAATGGAGACGAGCTGTACGGAAGCATCGCGGCTGATGTTCACATGTTTCAGTCCAGTTACACCAGTGATGGATGGAGCGGAGATGTGAAGGGCTATACCATTGATGAGACAACAGGAGAGGTAAATACTTCCACTCCCCTGTTTTCTACGGCGAGATTGTTGGAGGGGTTAACCTATGATAACAGAATAATTGCCACTTATGATGGGGCCTCCGGTATTCCGTTCCGCGAGGGTAATCTCACAGCCACACAAAAAGGCCAGCTTACCTCGGTTGCGTCCGAGGTGACTGGTCTGGTGAATTTCCTACGCGGTGATTACTCCAATGATCAGCTAAACGGCGGTCCTTACAGGAGCCGGAACCTGAAAATGGGAGATGTTGTCCACTCGTCCCCCTTGTTTGAAGATGATGTCCTGTATACAGGGGCAAATGACGGCATGGTGCACGCCTTTGCAGCTGTTGACTCGGGGAGCCTTGTTGCGGGTCAGGAGATTTTTGCCTATATACCCAATCTGGTGTTCGATAACCTGAAAAATCTTTCTGTTCCGGGATACAGCCATCTTTTTTATGTTGATGAAACTCCTGCTGTTGTTGACACTACCATATCCGGAGTTGCAACATTACTTGTCGGAGGTCTGGGCAAAGGCGGAAAAGGCTATTACGCGCTCAATGTTTCTGACCCCTTTTCGATTACCTCTGAAAGCACTCTCGCGGGCATGGTCTTATGGGAATACCCGGATTCCGGAACTCCTTCATCTGAAGTTGATGACATGGGCTACTCATTCAGCGCTCCTGCAATAGTCGGATCCAATGACACTTCAAACGCGGAATGGATCGTCCTATTCGGGAACGGGTATAGCAGCCCGGATGGATATGCAAAACTCGTTATCCTTGATGCCTCTGACGGTACCCTGATAAGGGCTATTGATACAGGCATTGGCTCCTGTAACGGTCTTTCATCCCCTGTCCCCATTGATTATAATTATGATAAAAAGGTGGATTATGTTTACGCGGGCGACCTGAAAGGCAACCTCTGGAAATTTGACCTGACCGATAGCGACTATAATAACTGGGAAGTCGCGTACGCGGATTCAGGGACGCCTAAGCCCCTGTTTACGGCACAGGGACCGGGTAATATTCCGCAGCCCATCACCACCAAACCGGACGTAATGCAGCATTGCGAAAAACACGGTTACATAGTCGTCTTTGGAACAGGCAGGTATCTGGGTGACAGCGATTTCACCAATACCGAGGTTCAGAGCATATACGGGGTCTGGGACTACGGGGACGCGCACGATGATTCCGAGTATCCGGGCACCTTTGACAGAAGCGGTGCAATTCCTGTTCTGTCTAATCTCAGCGGTGTCACTTTTCTTAAACAAGAAATTATACCATCAACAGAGGCTGACACCAATTTCTGGACAGTCTCCGGCAACAGGGTAAGGGTGCTGACAAACAATTATGATTACCTGGTAGATCCATGGGAAACAGTAGATGAAACTTCTCCTGACACTGGGAATCCTGATCCCGTAAAAATTGCAGGATGGTACTTTGATTTACCTGTGACCGGAGAAAGGATACCAAGTGACCTCCTGATCAGGGACAGGAAGGTGATAGTTGCCACCTTCACCCCAGAGCAGAATCCCTGCGGAACCGGCGGAGAGTCCGTAATCATGGAGATGGATGCATGTTCAGGAGGCAGAACAAGCGAACCTCAGCTCGACATAAACGATGATGGTTTAATTAACGCGGATGATCTCATCAATATCGGGACTGAAGAGGATCCGGTCTGGGTTGCACCAACCGGAATTGAAAAGCCGGGACGCCTCCTGCCTCCGGCCATATTAATAATGGACGATATAGAATTGAAATACTTCAGCACAAACGTTGGGACAATAGTTACCCAGAGGGAAAAGGCGGTAAAGATAGGTGTTACCCACTGGATAGAAAAGTAGATAACAGGGAGGATTACAGGATGAATATATCAACCAGCAAGCGGTTATTCGCAGGACAAATATTGAGCTCTCTGGTCCTGATATGGATAGCAGTTTTTATCACTGCCTCAGTTTACACCCCAGGGGAAGCCCTTGCGCAAGGCAAGGTCAAACCGGAATGGCGTGATATGCCCGATTACTATCCTGACGGTTTTGATGGGTGGGGAAAGATAGACAGGATATCAGATACGGAAATCGTGGTTGATGACAGGCTGCTGTTATTTGCCTCATTTGTGAAGTTCAGTACGCCGGTTATCAGGGATGCCAGTATCGCATCATTCAGCAAAGGCGAAGAGGTCGGATATATTCTGAATTCAGATAAAGAATTGACGTCGCTCTGGCTGATTAAAATAAATCAGTAAAATTTTTCATGTTAGCTTGCCGTCTGCTTACGTTTAACCGTGAATATGCCGACACAGTGTGGATCAGGAATTGAAAACCTGGTACTGAAGAACAGTAATAATATAAATATTAATGGTCATCATCAGGGAGAGCGGACAAAGGAAATTGATATCTGCCTGCGCCCTGAATCTGTTTGAAGACAGCCTCACCTGATCTAAAATATAGATTGCAAGAAGAGTGCAGTTAATAGTAGACTGAAATCTCTAAATGTTAAGAATCAGATATCTTAAATCTCTATAAGAGCCTTTATCTAAAAAAACAACCTGTTAAAATGGCCATTCAAATAGAAAAGAATTTTACTGATGAAAACATCTGCAACATACTTGTAGCGTACAAACTCCTCACCGCGGACCAGGCAAAGGAGATACTGGTCAAAAAAAAGCGCATTAGAAGCAAACTTGAACAGGTCCATGCCATGAAGGAATCCACCTCGGGCCATAAAGGGAAGACCGGAAATTCCATAACCATGGTGGATATTATCGTCTCCCTTTCAATTAAAAAGGCGGATGATCCTTCTAAAATTCTGGATGAAGAGACTATTTTTCAGGTGCTGGCAAAGGCCTGGAAGATTCCATATACAAAGGTAGACCCTCTCAATCTGGACTTGGACGTTGTTACCAGCAAGATCCCGCTGACATTTGCCATGAAACATCTGGTCCTTCCAATCGATGTGAACAACGAGCACATCACCGTGGCCACCCCCAATCCATTCAATATAGAGGTTATGGAAGACATAGCCCAGGTCAGTCAGCTCAAGGTCAGACCCATAATCAGCACCAAGACAGATATTCTTAAACTGATAGGGGAATTTTATGGTTTCAAACGCTCTATACTTGCGGCTGAAAACCAGTTTGGGGGACCCAATATAGACCTGGGTAACCTTGAACAGCTTGTGCGCCTGAAGTCATCCGATGAGCTTCTTTCCGATGACCAGCATATTGTAAATGCTGTTGATCATTTGTTTGGTTACGCCTTTGATCAGAGGGCCAGTGATATCCATATAGAACCCAAAAGGAAAAAGAGTATTGTAAGACTAAGGATTGACGGAGCACTGCATACGGTTTATGAGCTCCCCAGATCGGTCCATCCAGCCATTACAAGCAGGATAAAGACAATCGCCAGGATGGATATGGCTGAAAAGAGGAGACCCCAGGACGGGCGTATCAAAATGGAAAAAAGCGGCTCAGAGTCGGAGATCAGGGTTTCATCTATTCCTGTGGCCTTCGGCGAAAAAATGGTCATGAGGATTATGGACCCGGATGTCCTGTTTAAAGACCTTGAGAATCTGGGATTTACCTCATCGGATCTGGAGAGATATAATAAGTACGTTAATCTGCCGAACGGCATGATCCTGGTCTGCGGACCAACAGGGAGCGGCAAGTCAACGACCCTTTATTCAACCCTCCGCCAGCTGTCAAATCCTGATATTAACATCACAACAGTTGAAGAACCAATAGAGATGATCCATGAGGACTTCAACCAGATTGCTGTCCAGCCGACAGTGGGGATAACCTTTTCTTCGATTCTCAGGAATATCTTGCGGCAGGACCCTGATATCATAATGATAGGGGAGATGAGAGACCTTGATACGGCGGAAAACGCTATACAGGCCGCCCTTACCGGTCATCTTGTCCTTTCTACATTGCATACGAATGACGCACCCTCAGCCATAATCCGTCTTCTGGATCTTGGTGTGCCCTACTTCCTTATAAAGGCCACCCTGGTGGGCATACTGGGCCAGAGGCTGGTGAAAAAAATATGCCCCCACTGCAAAGAGGAATTTGAGATGGAAAGCTCTGAACTGGCCGGCCTTGGGCTGCATCTTGAAAAGACCGGCCCTGTTAAACTCTGCAGGGGCAAGGGGTGCCAGAAGTGCCGGGGGACCGGATATCAAGGCAGGAGCAGCATTTATGAGGTGCTTCCCATTACAGAGACCGTAGCGGCAAAGATAAATCAGGAGACAGCAGTCCATGAGATCCGTGACCTGGCCATTAAAGAGGGTATGGCAACCATGAGAGAAAATGCCATTATTAAACTTTTTGATGGGCAGACAACCTATCAGGAGGTCTTGAGGGTCACGTGGGAGAAGCTGTAATTTAATGCCTAAATTATAGAGGATTATGGATCAGTCCGGTTGTTTAAGTTCATGAGGCCATTCAGGACCTTTGCAGACTCTCATTTTTTTAACCTCACTTCTCTTATTCCGTCACTTCATTAAATTCATTCCTCTTTTTTATTAGTCGATATTCATGATCAATATACTGTCTGGCACGGACATTTTCTTTACTGTATATCACGTAAAAAAGGCAGCAGAGTGCTAACCCCGGCTGCCTTTTCCATACACAATGTAACTTATCTTTCAGAAATCAGGCTCTTCAGGTCAGGGTATGCTGTCTTCCTCGGGCCGTATTTACCGATATCTTATGTCCTTGCTGTCATGCCCCCGTCAACATAAAGGATCTGTCCTGTGATATACCTGGATGCCTCTGAAGCAAGAAAGATCACAGGCCCTATAAGGTCCTCTGTGACAGCGCATCTTCCCAGGGGGATACGCTTTTCCAGATAATCAATAGTCCCGGGATTATCAAACAAACGGCGGACGAATTCGGTCTCCACCACTGTGGGTGCAATGGCATTCACCCGGATATTGCTCCCTGACCACTCACAAGCAAGTGTCCTTGTGAGTGCATCAACCGCACCCTTGCTTGTGCAGTAATCCGCGTTACCATTTTGACTGCCGAACCTGCCCCTTACAGATGACAGATTAATGATAATGCCCCTTTTCTGCTTTATCATCTCATGCCCCACTGTCTTGCAGGAGATAAACGTCCCCCGTATATTCACATCCATCACCCGTTGCCACTCATCCACCGGCATATCATCGGCGGCCAGCCAGGATTTAGTGCCTGCGGCGTTTATCAGAATATCAATTTGAGAAAAATGGTCCAGGGTAGATTTTACCATGTCTTCCACAGACTCCTTACTGGTGATGTCCATGGACACAGACCGGGCCTGTCTCCCCATTGCGCGGATCTTCCCGGCTGATGGTTCAAAATTCCCTGTGTTCATATCAGCGACCATGATATGGGCACCGTGCTCTGCAAGGCCCTCAGCAATCGCACTTCCTATCCCTCCAGCACCACCTGTTATCAAAGCTATTTTTCCTGTAAGATCGAATATGTTGTGCATAAATTCCCCTCCGGATTTTTTCCTTAACTATTCACTTTCTGAACATATAACATATGAATTAATATGTAAAACCTGTATCTGCTTTTCAAAATCCCGATAGTGTATAAAGCTAAACCAATACGGTTAATATTTTCCCTGATTGTCTACTAAGGATTTTTCTGATATACACAAAGCCAAAGTCTAAGTAGCGTACATATAAATGACAAAAAACATCCGGCCTAAAACTTTCCAGTTTTAATCTTCTGGCCGGGTAAAGAATTCAAGGAGGTTTTAAAATGGCTTTAGAAGATATTGCTGACAGGGTTTTTGAAACAGACATGCTGGTCGTTGGTGGAGGGCTTGCTGGTTGCCCAGCAGCTATAAAGGCTGCTGAAAGTGGGCTAAACGTCATTCTGGCGGAAAAGGCAAAAACAGACAGAAGCGGAAGCGCTGGAGCAGGTATTGATCACTTTATGGGGCCATTCCCGGAGGATATGACCCCGGCTGACTGGCTTAAGACCATTAAGGAACTTACCCCTTCAGTACTCAACCAGAAGACGGATTTTGCAGATCCCAATTATGTCTACAGGATTTATGTCCATGGTAAGTGGACTATAAATGAGTTTGAGAGGCTCGGTGCATCAATGAAATGGACCGATGGTGAACTGAGACCCATCCGATTTATGATGGGGGGGCCGTTCCTTCGTGTGCACTGGAACAATGTCAAGCCTGATCTTGCAAAGGCTGTTCGCAAGAGCGGGGTTAATGTGCTTGAAAGGACTATGATCATTGATCTTTTAACTCATAACGGTAATGTTGTCGGCGCAACCGCCATAAATTCACGTACTGGTGAATATATTGTTATAAAGGCCAAGGCTGTGGTTATTGCCACTGCTGCCTGCTCACGGGTCTATAACCCTGAGACACCAACCCACTGGATCTACAAATTCAACTATCACTGGTGTCCGGCATCTGTTTCTGGAGACGGATGGGCCATGGCCTACAGAGCGGGCGCGGAGCTTGCAAACATGGAGATGGCTGGAAGGGGATACAGGGCACGAGATGACAAAGTTCTTTCCTGGGGTAATGTGGGTAATGAGGGGATTGACTCTAAGAGGTTTACCTGGGATGGTGAGGAACGTACCAGACGGCGCGGTTTTCAAAAGAACACGAGGTTTGACAAGCTTGAAAAGGAGGGCAGGGACGATCCCCAATATGTCAGCCTGCATGCCATACCTGAAGATTTTCACAAGAGGATTGAGGTCGCCTATGTTGATGAGAGGCTGGTCTCCTTTAAGATCGCGGAAGATCGTGGTTTCAACCCAAGGACACACTGGTATGAGCTTATGGACAACAGGGCAAATCAGCTCCATATACCGCCGGGAATTTACGTGGATGGCAATTTCCAGACAAACACAAATGGACTCTTTGCCATAGGCGATACTATGGCAGGAGGCCACGGAAGCTCAACATGTGTGACCAGCGGACTTCTTGTGGGTGATGATATGCAAAAGTTTATCATTGATCTGCCTGAGCCGGAGATTGATGAGGCCCAGGTGGAGTCCCAAAAACAGGCGGCAATGGCTCCCCTTACTGTAAAGGACGGGACATCTCCCCTTGAATTGGAAAGCTCGATCCGCTATATATGTGACAGATATATTGGGGTTTCAAAATCTGAAGGCAAGCTCAGGGAAGGGATCAGGCGACTCAGGTCACTCAGGAAGAAGTTTCTTCCCCAGCTCATGGCAAAAAACCCCCATGAGCAAATGAGATGCCTTGAGGTGCGCAACCTGATGGACATAGCTGAAGTTCATATCAATGCAAGCCTTTCCAGGACAGAGAGCAGACAGGATCATGAAAGGATCGATTATCCTGACCAGAATCCTGAATGGGACGGAATGCTTTCCTTCCAATATCTCAAGGATGATGAGATGACATTTGAGATGAGAAAGAAGGGAACGCTGGATATGAATTTGCGAGTAGAAAAAAGGTAATTGATCACGGACTTGTAACGCGGTGATCACCTGCTTAGGAATCCAATAATAAGGCAAAAAATAAAAAGGGTGATGGGTGAAAATCCTCATCGCCCTTTTTGTTTGTTAAAATCTGGTGAGTTTACGCCAATATTTGAAAGGCTACAGCCTCATCAATTTTTCTGCGAGGGCATTCACTGCCTGAGACGCCTTACATCCTGGCGCATTCTTGATAAACGGGGTCTGTTTACGGACTGCCATATTTACTTCATCATCCTCAGGTACAGCCCCTATATATTTTAGTTCCAGATCCAGAAATTTCTTTGATGCCTGTTCCAGACTTTCATATGTTTTAAGGTCCTCGTGATCGTTTCTGACATAATTCAGGATAATAAAAAATTGATTCCGCTTGTGATTTTTAGACATGGTCTTTATCAATGCATATGCGTCTGTAAGGGAAGTTGGATTAGGATTGAGTACGAGTAGATTATGGTCGGCAAAGCTATTGAACCATAGTACTGACGGACCAATACCTGCCGCTGTGTCAAGGAGTACATAATCGAAGCTGGACATAATAGTTTTCAGCATCTTGGCTAACCCGGCCTGTTCATCAGGACCCAGATTCACCATTTCAGGTACTCCTGAGCTGGCTGGAAGAACTCCCAGATTCTGTTCCAGATAAACAACAGCCTCAAGGGGATCCGTCCCGCTTTCAAGTATGCTTCGTATATTGATTTGCACTGACAGGGCCAGCATCACATCCACATTAGCAAGACCTAAGTCTCCATCCACCAGAAGCACGCGATTCCCCTTATGAATCAGGGCATATGCCAGATTTATAGACAGGCTGGTCTTGCCCACACCACCCTTACCGCTCGTGATACTGAATATAACCGGTGCAGCTTTAGATGTCATAATCCCACCGTACTTTAATTTCTTCAGCAAATTTTCTTTTTTTCATGAGATGCATCCTTCGCGATCTTTCAATTATCCTGCCTTTGACGTCGTTGCGGGATAATACGACTTAAGTAAAAGCAAACAGGAGAGACTTTTCCTCTCGGGTAATCTCGGTCTCGGATTGCACTATCCTGTCTCTGTCATAACATACCATATTCCGTCCCCCCTCTTTTGCCTCAAGAAGGAAATTGTCCGCACGTGTGATAAATTCATGTGCAGAAAGATTATCTCCCAGGGCATAGGAGTCCACGCCAACACTGGCAGTGACTCTCAGCTGTTCGCCCTCAATCTGAACCATTTTGTTCTCCATACCGGCGCGGAGACGATCGGCTGCACGAACTCCAGTTAAAAGGTGCGTTCCAGGAAGAATGATCGAAAACTCTTCTCCGCCGTACCTGCATGGGATATCAATCCTGCGTATTGTATCACGTATAACATTGCTGATGGTCTTGAGGACATTGTTACCTGCCTCATGTCCGTATGTGTCGTTAATTTTTTTAAAATAATCCAGATCGATCATGATCAGGCTCACAGGGACCCCTGTCCTCCTGCTTCGCTCCATCTCCCTTTCCAGGATCTCCAGAAGGTAGCCGTGATTATACAAGCCGGTCAACGGGTCGATCTGGGTAAGGGTCTGAAGTCTCTCACATACTTTATGCAGACGGTGGACCTCGTCAGCAACAGGACATGATTCTGCCCTGAGAGGACATTTTATCAATAGATTTTCCTTTTGATCCAAAACAGGTCTCTTAATTTCAGAATACTTATAAAAACAAATAGACAAAAAAATACATCCTGTTGTATAAATTAGCAGGAATCATGCCACAATTTGTCCAGGCTGCTCTTTTAACCATCAATACAGAGAGTTACATCCAATTACTTGTATTTATTTGTTAATTTTCAAAATATATCCTGCATTTCAATAAAGCTTATGTCAGTTTTTTGACTATCTTTTAATAGCCTGTTGCTTTGATTTTTTTCTCTTTCAGGAGTATCATACATGTAATTTTCTGTCTGGAAGAAATTAATATGCGTATTATTCCGGAGAAAGAAGCAGCTCAGTGTAAGATATGCGGATAATATATAAATTTTACTGGATTTTTATAAAATACGAGGAGGAATAAGCAATGAAAAAGATCACTTTATTTATAGGACTGTCTCTTATACTGTTTTTATTTGGTTGTCTTGCGTCAGAACCTCAGAAAATGAAGACAAAGAGAAGTCAAATCCCTTTATCAGCAACACTTGAAGAGATTATTGCGAATCATAATATGGCTCTTGTCCCGGCAGGCTCCTTTGAGATGGGGGATCATTCGGGTAAGGGCGGAGAGGATCCTAAACATCCCAGTGATGAAAAACCTATACACACTGTGAACCTGGACGCATTCTTTCTGGGGAAATATCCCGTAACCACACAGGAATACTGTGATGTTCTTGATTTTGCCCTGTCACAGGGACTGGTTGAGGTAAGACGGAGCCTGGCCTATCTGACCGGTCGTGATGAGAAACTATTTGAGACGAGCGATGGTGATGCTCAGAGCAGGATCAAGTGGGATGGAAAAAGCTTTTCAGTACTCAATAACAGAGAAGACCACCCTATGACCTGTATCTATTGGGAAGGCGCGGCAGCATTCTGTAACTGGATGAACCTGAAGCATGGATATGATCAGCGCATTGATCTTATCACAGGAAAATTTGATATTACAAAGACCGGATTCAGGCTCCCTACAGAGGCAGAATGGGAGTATGCGGGACGAGGCGGCCAATATAATCCCTATTATGTGTTTCCATGGGGTAATGATGAGAATAAGGATGGCACTCTTGCAAACTGGCCCGAGTCCAATGATCCTTATGAGACTGGCCCTGTACCTCATACAACACCAGTTGGATTTTATGATGGCAGCCTGCGCAAAAAAGAGGACTATAACTGGCCCGGAGAGCAGCAGACCTATCAGACCAGGGACGGATCGAATCCCTATGGTTTGTATGATATGTCAGGCAATATCTGGGAATGGGTTATGGACTGGTACATGCACAACTACTACGCAACTGGCCCTAAAAACAACCCTCCTGGTCCTGAAACAGGCAGAAAGATGCCTGATGGCATGCCATACCATGTGGTTCGTGGGGGACAGTGGTATAATGGGCAGTATTGGTGGGGACATTCCAGGACCGCAAACCGAAATCCTTCATATTACCGTGGAAACAGCAAGATCTTTGATCATCATGGATTAAGGCTGTTGATGGATGTGGAATAAATTCTTCAGAACACAACTTAAACAAAGGGCGCATCTCTATTCAGCCTTTATGGCTGTGGGTATTAGAGTACGCCCTTTTTTTTAGACAATGTCGCAGATATATCTATATAGGGGATATACTAAATCACGCTTAAATCAATCTACCTTTAAAATCAGGATCCCGTCCTACAGGCCTATATACAACTCTTTAACTTGTTTGAAAGGGGGACACATCTTCAGAGGGTCTCTTTTTTTTGCAAGAATTTATCCGCAGCTTCTATGTCAATGGAAAAACCTGATCCCTGAATGGTAGATAATTCCACACGCCCCTTCAATAAAGCTTGTTATTCATTCCTTTTTTAGCATAAATAATAATCTGGCCTGATATAATCCCCATAAATCTGTTATTTAAAGCCAGAAAGATATATGAATCCTATTGATCTGGTAAAAGGCCCGTACTGAAACAGATGCAGCCCACACTTTTTGTGCTGATATTTCAGGAACATATGCCTCAAATGGATATTAATTTCAATAATAGGCGAGATAACCGAAAATTATAGAAAGGATAACCAAAGAATGATCATACAGATATATGAGATACAAACTCCTGAGGAGGCAAACAGGTGCATTGACCTTGGAGTGGACCATATTGGAAGTGTCCTGCTTTCCGGACAGGATTGGAAGCAGCCGAATATCCTGGAGGTAGTAAAATTGACAAGACAGAGCCGGTCCAAGAGCTCTATTATCCCTCTGTTCAATGATTTTGATACATTGAGCAAGATCCTGGATTATTATCAGCCGGATTTTATCCATTTCTGTGAAAGTCTGGTTGATGAATGTGGAAAAGAGACAAATCTCACCCAATATATTGAACTCCAGCACACCATAAAAGAACGCTTCCCGGATGTAAAAATAATTCGGTCGGTTCCTATCCCCATGAGCGGGGCTGGACGGGGTTTCCCCACTCTCAGTATTGCGGAAAAGCTGGAACAGGCAAGCGATTTTTTTCTCACCGATACATGGCTGGGTAAAGAGCCGGTAGAGGGATTTATAGGCATAACCGGCATCCTCTGCGATCAGCAGATTGCAAAGGAGCTGGTTGAATGGAGTAAAATACCTGTTATCCTTGCAGGTGGGCTCTCTCCCGACAATGTATATGAGGCACTGGAATATATCGTTCCTGCGGGTGTAGACAGCTGCACCCTGACAAACGCCCTGGATAACAATGGAATACCTGTTAGATTTCAGAAAGATTTTGAACGAGTGGAGAAATTTGTCAATGAGACAAGGAGGATAAAAAATATGACAGCGGAAAGGATCAAAGCGCTTGAACAGGAGATAGAGGACCTTAAAGAACAACTTGCAGACAGAGAGCTGGCCCTGCCTGCCCATTCCATCCGGCCCCATCAAATTATGATTATAGAGGAACTGGAGGATAAGATTGAGGCAAAAGAAAATGAGTTGAAAAGAATTTTGAAATGAATGAACTGGTCTGACCGGAATGAGGGCTGTCGTTAACGCACAGTATCAGGACCTTGGGGAGACAAATTCGGACAGGCCAGAGCCTGGTTAATATAAAAACCCGCTAAGTGGAGGGGCTTGAAAGGACTTGTGGAATAATGCCCGCTTTTTGGCTAATATCTGAATCTTAATCCATTTATCTGGTGAATCATCCGGGTCAAAGATAATATCCAGTAGTAAAACATGCATATCACATGCTGCGGAAAAACCTTTCATACGCGATTAGTCCCCAGACAATCAAATTCGTGCAGATGCTTAAAAACACTGCTGCGGAACCAATGTCCTTTGCCTGTCCTGATAATACATGATGCTCTTTGCTTATTCGGTCAACAACAGTTTCGATTCCAGCGTTAAGGAGTTCCGTGATTGGGATGATCATAAAAAAACCGATAAGGATCGCACGCTGAGTATAGGTAGTTCCCAGCCAAAATCCCAGAGGAATAACAAATATGCAGCAGATAATCTCCTGCCTGAATGCCTCTTCCTTTTTCCACGCAGCCTGAAAACCTTTTTTAGAAAAGATAACAGCATTTAAAAGACGGCGTATGCCTGTATTTTGAATATTTGCCATGAAAAAGACCTCCCTTATTCAACTCAATTCCTGATTTTTCATTTTTTATGTCTGATTTCCCAGCAATGGTGTATACGCTGGTTTCTCTCAAAGTCACGTGGTATACTTGCCTTTGTAATATCCTTTATATCAAACTTGGAAATGTCTTTCTGATCCAGCTTGAACTTTTTGGAATTTGTGGAGAATATAAGCAGGCCTTCGGGTTCAAGCCTTTTCATTGCAGCACGAATAAGTGCGGCATGATCCTTCTGTACATCAAAGACCGTTTTCGTGCGTTTGGAATTGGAAAAAGTCGGAGGATCAACAAATATCAAATCAAAGGTCTTACGACTCTTCGACAGATACTCCATACAGTCTGACTGTACGACCTTATGACATGTTTCACTGAATCCGTTCAAGGCGAGATTACTTCTCGCCCATTTCAGATAGGTTGGGGAAAGATCAATCGTCGTGGTCGTTTTTGCACCGCCGGCCGCTGCCTGTACAGTTGCGGTCCCTGTATAACCGAACAGGTTTAGGAACCTCTTATCTTTGGCTCCGTCCCGAATCATCTTACGCACATCACGGTGATCCAGAAAAATGCCCGTATCCAGATAATCCAAGAGGTTTACCAGAAACCTGCTTCCATGCTCTGATACCACGTGAAGCCGCCTCTTGTCAGCCTGTTTCTGGTACTGGGACCTCCCTTTCTGCCTGTGGCGAACCTTTACAAAGACCATATTGCGTTTGACCCCAAGGGACTCCCGCACATTCCGTAGCACCTCACTCATCCGTTGGGCAGCCTTGTCCATATCTATGTTTTTGGGTGGGGCATACTCCTGCACATGGACCCACGGACCATAGACATCAACAGCTACATTATATTCCGGAATGTCGGCATCATATAGTCTGTAACATGAAATGGATTCTCTTTTCACCCATTTTGAAAGGCGTTTCATATTCTTTCTCAACCGGTTAGCAAAGGGGTGCGACTCCTGAGTTGTAGTAATATCCCCGGCTAATCCTTCCTGAATCTTGCGTGGGCCTTCTTTTTCGGACGATACATCAAAGATACGAAGCTGGCAGGGTATCGGGCCGTTAAAAAGCCGGTATTTCTCTTTAAAGCTCATATCCATAGCATCAAACAGCTCCGTATTGCCGCAGAATATCCCGGCCTTCCATCCCTCAAATTTTTCAGCAAGCCTTGCTGCGAGAAAACGGTAGAGATATTTTACTTCATTAACACTGCTCATACGTTCACCATAAGGGGGGTTGGAGACCATGAGTCCTGTCCCTGTTTCTCCACCCTTTTTCAGGAAGGGATTTTCCAGCCACGCAAGATCCCGCCTTTCAATATGGATTATTCCGGTCATGCCTGCCTGTCCAATATTTTCAACAGCGATCCGTACAATATCCTTATCTGCGTCAAATCCGATAATCCTTGGCCAATTACGGCCAAGTCCCTTTTTTTTTCGATCTTCCGCCTCAGCAATCAACCGTTCCCACAGGATCTTGTCATGTCCATCCCATCCCAGAAAGCCAAAATAATCCCGGCCAAGCCCGGGGGCAATATCCCCAAAGATGTGGGCAGCCTCAATAAGCAGGGTTCCTGAACCGCACATGGGGTCCAGTAGAACATCTTCTGATCCAACCTTTTCATGCCATCCTGAGAGGCTTACGATGGCCGCAGCCAAAGACTCTTTGAGGGGCGCTGCACCGCCTATTCCGCGATAACCCCTCCTGTGAAGACTTTCGCCGGACAAATCCCTCCTGATGTAGGCTGTCTCTCCTTTGAGGTATAGGGATATTCTGATATCAGGCCTCTTTGTATCAACATTGGGACGCTGTTTGAATCTGTCCCTGAACTGATCAACAATCGCGTCTTTGACACGAAGAGAGGCAAATTTGGTATGCTTTATCGAGGAATTGCTGGATGCGCAGTCCACGGCAAGACTCTGCTCAGGAGCGAGGTGTTCATACCAGTCTATCCCCTTGCACCCGTTATACAACTCATCTGTATCCGCGGCATGACATTCGGCAATGGGCAGCAGGATGCGGGAGGCAAAACGAGACCAGAGACACGCACGGTATGATGTCTCAAGAGTCCCTTCAAATCTGACAGTACCTGGGGATTGCCCTATAGACGCCCCACCCAAAGAGGAGATCTCATCCACAAGGAGCAATTCAAGACCCGAGGCGCAGGTGGCAATTAATGGCATTGTTTTAGGCGTCATAATTTCGATATTACTGATTATAAATGGATCTATACGATACAGGAACATCTGGAATCTAGCATTTTATACTATCTTCTTTCAAGGTCAAAGACGGTGATTTCCGGCCTGGAAAGAAATCGTATAGGAGGTCCCCAAACACCGGCGCCCCTGCTCACATAGATATAAGAATTCTCTCGCACCTTATAAAGTCCACTATGAAATGAATAGAAAAAAAATGTTACAAGGCTAAATGGGAAAACCTGTCCCTTGTGGGTGTGACCTGAGAGTTGAAGATCAAATAACTCAGCACTCTTGTCATTTACTTTAGGCTGATGCTTGAGAAGCATAGTAAAATTATAGGGATCCTGGTCCAGGATCTTCCTTTCAATGCCTGCGGATTCCTCTCCTGCCCAGTTGGGGCCGCGATCATCAATGCCGGTGATATGAATAAGGTCGCCCGCGAAAACTGTCTCATTTCTCAGCATCCTGAAGCCTGCACTCTCTGTGAATTCTGATGCCTCTTGAATCCCATAATAAAATTCATGGTTTCCTGGAACAGCATACTTTCCATATCGGGCCTGCAGCTTTCTCAGTTCATCTGCGACCTCTTCCTTTTGATGAAGACCCTTTTCAATAAGATCCCCGGTGGAAACCAGTATGTCCGGATTAAGACTGTTGACTATTTCATAGATCTTTTTTGCGAACCTCAAACCATTGATATTGCTGAAATGAATGTCTGATACCTGAACGACCCTTAAAGAATTAATTCCCTGGGGCAGCTTATCCGTGTGGAGCGTAATTTTTTCAACTATTATGCGGCTTGCCTCAATCTTGCCGTAAAAAATAATCCCTGCAACCAAGACAAAGGTGACTATAAGACCCACCCCTTTTTCCAGAGAATATCGATTCATGGAAGGCGAAAGAATTTTAGTGGAGAGAGTTATAAGCAGCGCGTATATGTCAAAAAAAAGGTGTATTGATAAAAAAAGGAATAGCACGGCCATCCACATGAATGCCAAATAGGAAAAGCTAATATGCCAGATTTTATAACCCTGTTCAGCTGTCATTCGGATAAGTACAGGGGAAAAAACCATAAAGAGCATAAATCCGATGAAGATGATATGCCATAACGAGCTTATTTCTAAAGCTCTTTTACAGGATCTGTAAAAATAATAATGAAGTGAGCCATACAAGGAAAAGAAAATTAGAAAAAATATGATATTGGAGGTCATTTTATTCATTAGGTGTGTCAGCCGGTATGGGCACGGGCAGGTCCAGTTCTTTTTGCCTGCAAGGATTCAACATTACACCGGTTATAAGGAGTCTTTCCACAAATTATTGTGCTGCATCCAAAACAGATTGCTCTCCAATTTCAGGTTCAATCTTCTCGACAATATCAGGGCCAAGGAGTATGGCGATCCATCGTGTATCATCCCTGCTGTCCAGGGCAATCTTGGCGGTGATAGTCAAAGGAACAGAGAGCAGCATTCCCACAGGCCCCAGGAGCCACCCCCAAAAAAGGAGAGAGAGGAATACAACAAGCGTTGAAAGCCCAAGCCCGCGCCCCATAAATCGAGGCTCAATCACATTGCCCATAAACAGATTTAATACAACATATCCGGTGGCAGTAATCAGAGCGTAGAATCCTCCCAACTGAATTATTGCAAGCAGTACAGCAGGTACACCAGCAATAATTGAACCAATATTAGGGACAAAATTAAGCACGAAGGCCAAAAGCCCCCAGAGTAGTGGATAGTCAACACCTATTATCAAAAGCATCAAAGTAACAATCACACCTGTAACAAGGCTGATCATAGTTTTAATGGCCATGTAATGATTGACTTTATTTAAGAAACTATCAAAACGGTCAAGAGAGCAGTCTGGCTTGCCCAGCATTGCTCTCAGCTTGGCAGGGAAGTTTGATGCTTCCAGGAGCATGAAGATAACTGTCATAAGAATAAGGAAGGCATTGGTGAGTACATTTCCCAGGCCGCTTAACAGTGAGGCTACAAGTTGCATTGCCGCGCCCGGATCAAAGACCTCTGTAAGGGCAGTTCCGGAAGTGTCCATACCGATTTTTTCAAGCAGTGTGGTTATTGATGAAGACTGCGCCCTCAATTTTTCTTCATACACAGGCAGATCTCTGGAAAAGTCCTTTACTGATGATCCTACCAGTCCAGATACAAGCAGACCAATGATCAGGACCGCAAAAACAATAACAGACAGTGCAAGCCAGGTTGGCAGACCTTTTCGCTGGAGCCAGAATAGCGGAGGTGCACTAACAACCGCAATAAACGCGGCAAGCAGAAAAGGGACGAGAATCACCTTGGCCGCGCTCATGCCAGCTACAAGGATAACAAAGGCCGCGACAGTCACGAGAATCCTGGATGCCCCTGTCTTTTGATTGACTTCATTCATGATAGGCTCCTGTTTCTTGAAGGTTGATTATCAGCGCCTTATTGCGATACCTTGTGGAAAATTCAGGTAATCGCTTGACATTAAAGATGATAACACAGTAATAAGTTCAGTCAAGGGAATAACAAAACAAGTCAGCAACTTAGACCGTTTCAACGAATTCTCAACTGAAGTTCGCGCCAATTGTCGCGGTCCCTCTAAAAGCCGGATTGGAATGATTTTAACCAGCCGGCCTATTGCCCACATGGTGAGGGTTAATATCATGAATTAGGGAACCCTCTTCATGGGAACGGGGGTGCGGACAGCTTTGCTGTCAAATAAACAGGCTATATCCCGTCTTGACGGGACAAGCCGCAGCAGATAAACGGATGAATATTCAGGTAATAAGCGGCGGCAACCCCAATTATCCAATCAGGTCATAGGAGCAGGAATTATGGATAACAGGATTAAAATCATTCAGGGAGATATCACCAGACAGGAGGTGGATGCCGTTGTAAATGCTGCAAACACCTCTCTTCTTGGGGGTGGTGGTGTTGACGGCGCAATACACAGGGCAGCTGGTCCTGAATTACTGGAGGAGACAAGTCAAATAGGCGGATGCCCGACAGGAGAGTCCCGTTCCAGCAGGGGGTACAGGCTTCCGGCAAAATGGGTGATTCATACAGTGGGCCCTGTTTGGCTCGGAGGGGAAAGAAACGAGGACAACTTGCTCGCAAGCTGTTATCAAACCTGCTTCAGGCTTGCCCGGGAGCTTGGTGTCAGGAGCATTGCCTTTCCGGCCATAAGCACTGGAGTGTACCGCTTTCCTCTCCAAAGGTCTGCAAAGATTGCTTTGCTTGAAACAAAAAAGGAGCTTGAAAAAGAAAGCCCGTTGGAGAAAATCGTGTTTGTCTGTTTCAGCGACGTTGTTTTAAAAACATATCAGGATTCGTACGGGGAGATATTCAGGCCCTGAGTTCATACACCTGATTCATTGATCCTCTTTTAAAAAAAAACTGTGATATTCAGGCTCAGACAGGTGTTTCTTAAGGAGTACTGCCAGATGTTCAAAGAGTCCCTCCAGGTCTTCATCTGACATCCTCTTCCTTATTAGTGCTGCAAGATCGTCATCAGAGAACTTCTGCAGATAATAGATCAGTGTATTTTCATCTGTCTCGCGGTCCATTCCAAATCCCACGAGTCCTTCATATTCTTCAACAAACTTATGGCTGTGCGCGGCCATGACTTATGCCCCTTTATAATAAGATTCAGATTTAATTGTTTTCCCTAAGCACCCTGTTGTCACCTACCCTGATAGTGACACGAGCGTTGTCAAAATACTCTATCAGAGGAATCGTATATTTCCTGGACGCGCCGGTCATCTCTTTGAGCTGAACAGTTGTGATCTCTTTGTTTTCTCTTAAAAAGACAATAAGCCGATTTTTCAAATCCAGAATCGCATCCCTGTGAAAATAGAGGTTCTCTTTCACTTTAATGAGTACTTCATCCTTAAGCATTACCTCCAGTAGATCCTTGCCATTATCATCAGAAAAACCCTTAAGGACATCCTTAAAATAGGGTGGTTGCAGCCCTCCCTTAAGATAGATCTCTTCTATCTCATTACGCGCCTTTTTCTGATCCTGGGCAAGGGCCACCTTGTGTTCCTTAAGTCGCAGGATCTCCTGCTCCTGTACAACATCCCCCTGCTGGATCAACCGGCTTATTACAAAATTAAAGAGTCTCTGATTTCCGGACCCTACTGTCCTGGAACGAAGCTCCTCTTTAAGCAGCCCTGACTTCAGAGGATTATCATGATGGTATACCTCAAGTGTTGAGATTATCTCATCAATCATCCTTGAAAGAAAATCAGCGTGAATATAGATACCCCTATCCTTGTTGTACATTATGATCCTTTTCTGTGAAGATAGGGTCTTTAACACATCATCCAGCTTCTTTTTATTTGAATTACTCAAAAACCTGAGGTTGCTGCTGTCTACACCTTTAAACCTGGCCAGCCGGACAAACAGATCTGTTCTGATCTTCAAATCCCCGGTATTCAGGGACTCAAGATCTGAAAGCACCTCCCTGGAGAACCTTTTCTTTTTTAAGGGCAATGGATTCAGCACCTTTCCACCGCCAATAGCGCGTATAGGGGAATAGCTTCGAAGTATAAAACAGTCGCCCTGAAGAACCATAGCAGGCTGATCAAGCCTGATCTGGGCGAAACACCTCTCTCCAGGCTTTAGTTCATCCCGGTCAAGCAGTACAACCGTTGAGATAATCTCAGACGTACCGGCATGAAAGCGGGCCTTTGCCCTATTCTTGAGAATTCGGGGCGCTGCAGGGATCAGCTCCAGCTCCACGTCCACCATATAGGAGCTCCTTAGAGAATCTTTTGCCGCGATCACGTTGCCCCTCTCGATTTGGGCTTTTTCAAGACCTTGAAGGTTGATTGCGGACCGCAGTCCCGCACGGACCTGACCTGCCGACCTGTTATGCACCTGTATGCCCCTGATTCGAGATGGCAGCCCACGCGGATATATGGTCACCTCGTCTCCGACACTTATACTGCCGGAAACAGTAGATCCCGTAACAACCGTGCCAAAACCCTTCATCGTAAAGACACGATCCACAGGCAAACGAAAAAAATTTCCAGGATCCCTTTCCGGGATATCCTGCACAAGATCATCAATTGCCTGCACAAGGTCTTCAATGCCCTGTCCTGTTACAGATGAAACCTCAATAACGGGCGCGCCATCCAAAAAGGTCCCTTTGAGAAAATCCTTCACATCCTCTTTTGCGAGCTCGATCAGATCCGGGTCGGCCATATCGATCTTGGTCAATACCACCAGCCCATACCTGATCCCAAGCAGCTGGCATATTTCCAGGTGCTCCCTGGTCTGGGGCATGACACCCTCATCCCCGGCAATGATAAGGGCAACCAGGTCAATACCGGTTGCTCCCGCAACCATATTTTTGACAAACTTCTCATGGCCGGGCACGTCAACGATACTCAATGTCTGACCGCTTGGGAGTTCCAGATGGGCAAAACCAAGTTCAATTGTTATACCCCTCTCCTTCTCCTCTTTTAGCCTGTCAGCGTCTATACCGGTAAGGGCCTTAACAAGAGATGTCTTTCCATGATCAATATGACCGGAGGTTCCCAGAATAATCTGTTTCATGCCCATATTCCTAACCCGACATAAGCGGGATAAAAAGAATTGTTGAAGAAATAGATGCAGCAGGATAGCCCTGCTATAAACCTTAAATTCAGGTCTCGTTTTTATCAGAAAACACTGGCATTCATAATATCCAGATTCCCTTTGATAAATAAAGGGAAACCTCTTGTGTGTCAAGCTGATTCCCTTATCCAGGATGGACACACTGACAATTGAACAAACTTCCACTTTTTTCCTGTAAATGGTAGACTTGTACAACCAAAAATTCCAGGGAGAAAATTTATGGAACAAGAGAGTATCTGTGGAGTTCGCCGAGAGGTATTCTGGTGCTGGATCCGGGTGATCATATTCTCCATTGCATTTGCATGGGTTGAAAGCTCAGTGGTCGTGTATCTAAGGGAGATTTATTTTAACGGGGCTTTTAATTTTCCCCTTGTAATAAACTGGGTTGATGGCGGGCAGGCCTATGATCCTTTAATGGGGATCGAGCTGGGCCGTGAGGCGGCAACAATCATCATGCTTGGGGCAATGGGCTGCATTGCCGGAAAAAACAGGCTTCAGAAATTCAGCTTTTTTATTATCTCCTTTGGTATCTGGGACATATTCTACTATGTATGGCTAAAGGTGATGGTGAACTGGCCGGAAAATCTTATGACATGGGATATATTATTCCTCCTTCCCCTGCCATGGGTAGGCCCTGTAATAACCCCTGTCTTGATCGCCCTTGCTATGTT
>JAFDJA010000138.1 GCA_019307745.1 Deltaproteobacteria bacterium
GGATTAAAGGAGGCAATCGCCACTCTAGGAACTGCCCTGACCGGAAATCATATAAGAAAACTTAAGGGGTATACCAAAGAGGCGATAGTTGTCTTTGATGCCGATACAGCAGGCAAGGGGGCAGTTATAAAAAGCCTGCCCCTCTTTTTAAATGAAGGATTATCATCCAGGGTAATCGCCCTGCCCGAGGGAGAAGACCCTGATACCTTTGTCAACAGAAACGGCAAGGACAGTTTTATAAAACTCTTGGATAATGCTGTCCCCTTGTTTGAATTTTACCTTGATCAAAAACTGTCTCAGTTGGATGACGGAGTAGATGGCCAGTGGAGTCTTTTAAAAGAGACACTTCCGATCCTGGCAGAGCTTAATGATGAATCCCAGCGCCTACTTTACCTCAGGAAGCTTTCTGAAAAAAGTGGGATTTCCGAGTCAGTTGCCTTGTCAGAACTCAGGGGTTTAAAAATCAAGCAGTCAAGACCGGGACAGAAGAGGCTAAGGGAAATGTTATCAGTCTCCCGGGCCAGAAAGGGAGATGACCTGCCATTACTCAACCTTATGGTCCATTCACCCGGTTTAATCCCCAGGTTGATAAAAAACGAGTGCAGGCTGCTGCTATCAGATCCGGCAATTATTGAAATATTTGATTCCATCTGTGAAATATCCGGCGGAAATGAAGAGATTACCCAGGAAAAGGTTCTAGCATGGCTAAAACAGGAATCAGCAAGGGAAAAATTCAGAGAGGTGATGATATCACCGCGGATATATCCGGATGATTTGGTTGAACAGGCTGTTATCGAATTTGAAAACAGGATTAATAAAATAAAAATCACAAAATCAATCAAAAAGGCAAGAGAACAGGGTAACCTGGAAGAATTAAACCAGCTTTTAAAGCTAAAACAGGATGAACAGGGTTCAGGCCTGAAATGATATAAATTTTTTTGGAGGAATATAATGGATAAAAAATCTGATATGAAAAATCTGAAAAGACTCATAACTATCGGGAAAAATAAAGGATATATCACTTATGAGGAATTAAATGATGATCTACCCGATGAGGTTGTATCTTCAGAGCATATCGATGACATAATGACGATTTTTGAAGAACTGAGCATTGTGGTCATAGACGAGGCTACCAGCAAGGAGATGGAAAAGGCCCAAATGCTCAAGGATAAAAAGGCCAAAGGAAAACAGAAGAAGGAGGCTGTACGGACAGATCTATCTGATGGGACATCAAGGGCTTCTGACCCTGTAAAGATGTACCTGAAGGAGATGGGATGTATCTCTCTGCTCACAAGAGAGGGAGAAGTTGAGATAGCCAAGAGAATTGAATCCGGGGAAAACGACTCTCTAAATGCACTGCTCAGGTGCAACATAGGGATTGAACATATCATAGAGCTTGGGGAACTGCTCAAAGAGGATGGAATCAAACTCAAAGACATAATTAATGACCCTGACTATGAAGATAGTTATTCTAATCTCAGCGAAAAAAAGGACCATATCACGCAGATTATTGATGGAATTCACAAATTGCATGATAACTGCCAGAAATCCAGAAAGGAAGCGGCAAAAAGGAGTTGTGCAGCGGCAGACAGGAAACGCCTGACAAAAAAGGCAGAAAGGAACGCTAAAAAAATTATCAAATTCGTAAACTCCTTTAAGATCGAAAAGACACAGCTCGACAACATGGTTTATAAGCTTACCGGAATAATGGTTCAGTTAGAAAATGCTGAAGATGTACTTGAAGACTGTATGTTAAAGGCCGGCGGTATTCCTATAGTAAGTATTAAAAAACATATAAAGCAAATTCCTGCATCAGCAAAAGATAAAAAGGTAATCAAACCGCTTAAGCTGAAAAAATATGAACTCATGGAAATGAAAGTTAAGATAAAGAGTGCTCAGAAATTTATCAAAGAAATAAAAGATCGCACAAATCTATCTTCCAAGGAACTCAAGGAGACACTGTCCAACACAAAGGTGAGTTTGCGTAAGTCAAAGGTGGCCAAAAGAGAGCTTATCCAGGCAAACCTGAGGCTTGTGGTAAGTATTGCAAAAAAATATACAAACCGTGGTCTGCAATTTCTGGACCTTATCCAGGAAGGCAACATAGGCCTCATGAAGGCTGTGGAAAAATTTGAATACCAGCGCGGTTATAAATTCAGTACCTATGCCACCTGGTGGATCAGGCAGGCTATCACAAGAGCCATTGCAGATCAGGCCAGAACCATTCGTATTCCAGTTCATATGATCGAGACCATTAATAAACTGATCAGGACCTCCAGATATCTTGTCCAGGAGCACGGCCGTGAACCCACCCCTGAAGAGATAGCAGAAAAGATGGAGTTCCCTTTGGAAAAGGTAAGAAAGGTTTTAAAGATAGCCAAAGAACCTATCTCCTTGGAAACACCCATTGGGGAAGAAGAGGACAGCCATCTTGGTGACTTCATTGAAGATAAAAAAATTGTGTCACCGGGAGATGCGGTTGTCAACCATAGTCTTGGTGAGCAAACGAGAAAGGTGCTCACGACGCTTACACCGAGAGAAGAAAAAGTCCTCCGAATGAGATTTGGAATCGGGGAAAAATCTGACCACACATTAGAAGAGGTTGGACGGGATTTTAGTGTCACAAGAGAGAGAATCAGACAGATCGAGGCAAAGGCATTAAGGAAATTGCGGCACCCCAGCAGAAGCAGAAAATTAAAAAGCTTTATTGAACAATAAAGAGCTGTACAAATCAGATATTTCCTGTTAAATACATGTTCCGTTTATATGGTGACCTTATTGGTTATCACAATAAATCACAACAAAGGGCCCATAGCTCAGTTGGTAGAGCCACCGGCTCATAACCGGTAGGTCCCTGGTTCGACCCCAGGTGGGCCCATCAACTGAAAAAACTTTTAAACTATGCTTCTTAAATCAACTTTAAAACATTCATGTTTTATTAATATTTCCGAGCAAAAAAGGGCGCACCGCCATAAGGTGCGCCCTTTCATTTTCTATATTTCCTGGAATAATACTACTAATGGTGCCAAAACTCAAAGATATCCTGAATAATCTGGATGAAATAGCCCCTTTTTCCAAAGCAGAAGAATGGGACAATTCAGGCCTTCAGGTTGGATCCCCTGAACAGGAGATCAAAAAAATATTAATAGCCCTTGATCCAACTGTCAGTGCCCTGAAAAAGGCCAGAAGCATTAATGCTCAGCTCCTTCTCACACACCATCCCTTGATCTTCACACCAATATCCCAGCTTGACCAGAAACACTACCCGTCAAATATCATTTTTGAGGCGATCAATAAAAAAATTGCGGTAGTTTCTGCCCATACTAATCTGGATGTATCTCCAAAGGGCATCAATCACATGCTTGCTGAACTCTTTGATCTCCATGATACAGAAATACTGAAGGAGGACATCAATACAGGGCTTGGAAGGATAGGCTATCTGAACAAACCTGCAAAGCTTTCTCAAATGATAGAAATGGCGAAAAGGGTGCTTGAAAATGAGAAAATCAGGGTCACTGGTCTTAATGAAAAAGATATCAGAAAAGTAGCTATTGTTGGCGGATCAGGTGGAGGCCTTATCTCTGCTGCTTCTCAAAAAGGTGCTGAACTGCTTATAACAGGTGATATTAGCCACCATCAGGCCCTTGAAGCCGAGGCCCTTGGCCTGGCCCTGATTGATGGTGGACACTTCCACACTGAAAAAGCTGCTTTGAGGCTGTTTGCTGATTTTTTCAGGAAGGAGATAGAAAACAGGGGCTGGAATGCGATTGTGGAATTTTATGAAGATGAAAAATCTGTAATAAGATGCAAATAAATATTAAAATATAAATAATCGAGGTGACTAGATTGGAAATTGACATTCTTGGACTTATACAACTGCAGGATTGTGACAAAAAAATAAAACAGGCATCAAATAAGAAAAAATTGGGACCGATAAAAATTCAGGGGCTTGAAGAGGAACTGGGCGAAGGTGAGATGAAATTCCAAAAGGAATACGATCTCCTCGATTCCCTTCAAAAAGAAAGACGTGCAATTGGCCAGGATGTCCAGGAACTGGAAAGCAAGGCGGACAAAAGCAAGACCAAACTGGAAAATATCAAATCGAACAAGGAATATACGGCGGCCTTAAAAGAGATTGACAACATAGTTAAAGAAAAAACCCAGATTGAGGACAGAGAAATCCAGCTCATGGAAGAAATAGAGTCGCTGGAAAAAAAATGTAAGGAGTATAAATCTGATCAGGCAGAACTAAGAAAAAAGTTTGAACAGGAGAAAAAAAATATAGAAACCGAGATTAAAAAGCTAGACAGGGAATTAAAACTCTTTGAAAAAGAAAAAAAGAAGATCACCGACTCAATCAATAAGAATATTCTATCAACATACAACTTCCTTATTGAACGAAAAAACGGTCTGGCCATCGGACCGGTAATTGAAGGTGTGTGCAAGTCCTGTCATATGAAACTTCCGCCACAAAAGTATAATGAATTAAGGAAAGGAGAGTTAATGCAGACATGCCCCAACTGCAACCGAATAATATATTGGGGTGAAAACGAAAAGTTTATAATGAAATCAGGAGAGATTTAATTCAGAAACATGTTAGAGCAGGACAGATGACCGCTGCCTTGTTTTATACAAGGGGGAGGAAAGTCCGGGCTCCGCAGGACAGAGCGCTGGGTAACACCCAGTCCCGGTGACGGGCAGGAAAGTGCCACAGAAAACAGACCGCCTGGTGTATCCTTACATCAGGTAAGGGTGAAACGGTGAGGTAAGAGCTCACCAGTCCTGCCGGTGACGGCAGGAGCTAGGTAAACCCCGCTTGGAGCAAGACCAAATAAGGGAAATTTGAGGGTGGTCCGCCTGAGTTCCCGGGTAGGTTGCTTGACCCTGATGGTAACATCAGGGCTAGATGAATGGTCATCATCTCCAGACCTGTTAATAGCAGGGCCGGAGGTACAGAACCCGGCTTATGGCCTGCTCTAACATTTTTCTGAATATCTCATTGCCCGGATGATTCAATAAAAATCCGGTTTACTCCAACTCCAATTTAAACTAAGTCCTGAGTTCCAAGTCCGGTTTTACCAAGTCCTGTTTTTCCAATGAACGGGCTCGTCTTCCTCACCCGATCGGTAAGCAATGGCTGGCAGGCGGGATATCTTTTGGCGGACATTTTATTTGTGACAGAAAACTACCTATAGTTTTCCAAACAGGCCTGTAACCAGACTCGCCCCTAGCCCGCCAAGAATTTGAAAACATAAAATTGCTATAATCGGTGAAAAATCTATTCCCCCAAGCTGAGGCATGAGTCTACGAAATGGCGACAATAGCGGCTCACTTATTCCATAGACTGTCTGGACCACTGGATTGGAAGGATCAGGGTGTACCCAGGAAAGGAGGGCGCCGATAATAATTACCAAAGTAAAAAAACCAGGGAACAGATATATAATAAGGAGAAGCCCTTCACCAAGTCCCGGCAGGATCGGAAAAAAGCCTTTCATGCTGTTAAAAAGTATAACATAAGTAAGCAGAGACCTGATCAGGGCATAAAGAATCACCAGAAAGAGAATAGAGAACAGATTAAAATATCTTCCCGGAATACCAAGCCTGCGGGAAACATTATTCAATGGTAAAAACGCGCTGTGTATCATGTTTGTAAAGGGCATACCAAATCTGTGATCAGACAGGACAGTAACAAACCACATAACCATATATGCCTGAAAAACTAACCGTAACAACTCCAACAGACTGAGTCCTATACCCTCCACTGCGGATACATGCTGGCCTGTCATATAAACAAGCCCCCTAATTACAATAAGGGCCAGCACAGTTAGAAGCACACCTTTTGAGTTGCTCCGGGTGATGTTCCTTATGGGTATAAGGAGATAATCAGTAAAACGATAGATAAGACTGTATATCTGATTATGGTAGCTCTCATCTCTTCTTATCATGAGCCTTAATAGAAGAATAACAATTAAAAGGTTTATTACTGATTTTATCAGATACATATTACCCCCGTTATAATTTTAAAATTTCATAATCCATCTAACATCACTGGTATTAGCTGGATATGGCTTTTCGGGAAACTCTTCGTGTTTTATAAGGCGCACAGTATCCCAATGATAACCATATTTCAACATAAAACACAGATGGAATTATCTCCTTGGCCTTGATAAAACCCCGCGGCTCTGAAATAATATGAGGATGGAAACAGGACAGAAAAATCATGAGAATATTATAAAAATAAAACTTCTTCCAAGATCCTCAATAAATCAGGTCACGGGAAAACAGGATGGCGTGTACAGAATTAAAGTGACTGCTCCGCCGGTGGATGGGAAGGCCAATAACGCGCTTATTAATCTGCTTGCGAAAAGACTGAGGCGCCCGAAAAGGGATATTGAGATAGTGTCAGGGAAGGGTTCCAGGCTGAAGTCTGTCCGGATATATGGCCTTTCCTCTGAAATGATATCACAACTTATGGATGATGCGAAAGACTAGGCCTTGAACTGCATGTCATAGAGCTGTCTGAATCTGCCGTTCTGCTCAAGCAGTTTATCATGACTGCCTGATTCCACGATCCTGCCGTTTTCAAGCACAAAAACCTTATCAGCCTTCCTGATTGTACTCAACCTATGGGCGACAACAAGTATAGTCTGAACCCCTTTGAGTTCATCTATGGCATCCTGGACCAGCTTTTCACTTTCCGCGTCAAGGGCTGATGCCACCTCGTCCAGCAGAAGAATGGAAGGCTTGATCAGAATGGCCCTTGCAATGGAGATTCGCTGCTTCTGCCCCCCGGACAACAAAGTGCCGCGATCACCAATCACGGTATCATATTGTTCAGGTTGCGCCATAATAAAATCATGTGCATGGGCAACCTTAGCAGCCTCAATTATCTCTTCCCTGGTTATATCTTTTTTTTCGCAGATAATATTGTTTATAATGGTGTCATGAAAGAGAAGCACCTCCTGATTTACAATTCCCATCTGGCAACGCAGGGAATCAAGTTTTGCCTCACGTATATCCATTCCATCAATATAGATTTTCCCATCAGTAATATCATAAAAACGCGGAATCAGATCAATCAGCGTACTCTTTCCTGCACCTGTTGAACCGACAAACGCGGCCATTTCCCCCGCATTAATATGAAATGAGATATCGTTAAGCACCGGTTCTCCAGTCGCATATGTGAAACTGACATTTTTGAACTCAATTGACTCTTGATGTACAGGCATCACTTTCGCGTTGGGTGCGTCCTGTATCTTTGGAACTGTTCTTATAATATCAAAGACCCTGGCAGTGGCGCCATGCAGGGTCTGCAACTCATTATTTACCTTTGCAAGGCCCTTGACCGGAGCGTAAACCCTGGAAAAGGCGAAAAACATGGCCATCAGTTCGCCCGGTGTATGATTAAAATATATCTTGCCAACAAGAATGATCAGGGGCAGGACAATAAATCCTGTAGAATCCATCATCGGCGCAAGACCCAGATGCCAGCGGTTCCAGTGCATGACCTTTTTGTATAAATCATCGGCCTTTTCACTGAATCTCTCTGACTGTCCGCCTGCCATACATAAACCCTGAATAACTCTCAAACAAAGGAGGGTCTCCTGATATGCTGATGTAAGTTGAGCGGTAGAGTCCTGGACCCGGATTGCATGTTTCTTCACCTTACGCCCGAACAAGCGCACCAGGTATGTAATCACCGGTACCGCCACCACAATTATCATGGTAAGAGCCCAGTTCATAAAAAGCAGAATGGAAAAAGCGAACAGGGCAGTCATAGGATGCTGAACAAGACCGATAATGATATTGGCAATACGATTTTGCATCACACCGATATCGGCTGTGGATCTGGAGACAAGCTCTCCAGCCTTATGCCTGTGAAAAAACCCAATGGGAAGTGCGATAAACTTATTAAACAGATCTCTCCGGATTACTCGAATTATCCTGTTGGAAAAGGCAGCAGTAGCGAGATGCCCGAAATAAAGTGAGACAGACTTTAAAAAGCCGGACAGAATTGCCAAAATAGAGAGGATGATCAGGAGGCGGTTAGGAGTGACATTTTCTATCAGGACACGCTCTGTCCGATGCCATGAAAGCAAAGAACCGGAATCAAACTCCACCCAGGGAACCTTCCACGCTACAGGTTCAGAACCTATCTTCATCCCATCATCAAAAAAGGGTCCGATAAAAAAAGTGGGCAGTACAGCAAGCAGTGCTGCAATAAAAGCAAGCACAATGGCACAGCTTATCAGAACTCCATGCCCTTTCACAT
>JAFDJA010000262.1 GCA_019307745.1 Deltaproteobacteria bacterium
TCAAGGATATTTTTGAGCTCCTCATCATGGAGCAACAGGGGGTCACCTCCTGAAACAAGTACATCGCGGATCTCCGGGGTTTTGCGTAGATAATCCAGGCCGCCCCTTATTGTATCTTTGCTGACAGCCATTTTCCTGGTCCCCACTTTTCTTTTTCTGGTGCAGAACCGGCAGTATACAGCACATTGATTGTGAACCAGAAAGAGAGCCCGGTCCGGATACTTGTGTACCAGGTTGGGAACCGGACTGAGATCCTCCTCAGCCAGTGGATCTTCCACGCACACTGCATCTTCCATCTCCAGGGGATCCGGTACAGCCTGTTTCCATATGGGATCACCTGGTTGTTTGATCAGGCTGTAATAATATGGGTTGATGCGCATGGGGTAGGTCTCGACGACCCGGTGAAGAGCTTCGGTTTCAACATTGAATTTTTCTGCCAACTGCTCAGGACGGGTAATACTCTTATTGATGAGAGTTTGCCATTGCATCATATAAGTATCTTAATGGGCCGGATCAACAGGCGCATAGTCTGAATATTCGTCATTTAGCTTAAAGACAGGGCGGCAGGCATCATACCCATACCAGGGGGGAAAAAGGTTTGGAAAACCGCCAACTCTTCGGATGAATTTTTCAGGATAGTTTTACTTTTAAAGCTTTTTCTCCAATCCATGAATATTGGCGTGTTCTCCGAGTACCACCAGGATGTCGCCAGCCAGAATCTCGGTGCTCGGATTTGGATTGAATAGCATTTCCCCCTTATCTCGTTTGATAGCTACAACGATAAGGTCATGTTCCTGCCTGATCCCTGAATCCATGAGAGTTTTATTGACAAATGTCGCATTCTCCGAAACCCGCAATTCTTCCAGCCTGAGTCCAAGTTCTCCATGATGTACGGTTAAATCTATAAAATCAATCACCGTTGGCCTGATAATGGACTGCGCCATCCGACGGGCACCTATGTCATATGGCGAGATTACCTTGTCCGCTCCTGCCCTGAGAAGTTTAGTTTCGGCGCCAAGTTTGCCGCTTGATCTGGCCAGAATATAAATGTCGGGATTCAACCCTTTGGCAGAGAGGATAATATACACATTGTCTGCATCTGAACTGGTAACGGCGATAAGGCTTTTGGCTTGATCAATATGGGCTTTAATCAGGATGTCGTCATTGGTGGCATCGCCACTTAAAACAAGATACCCGAGCTCATCAATGGCCTTAATCTCATCCGGATCGTTTTCTATAATTATGAAAGATCTATTGTTCTCATGCAGGATTTTACAGATTACCTTTCCTATCCGGCCAAAACCACAAACTATATAATGCTCCTTAATGCCAGCCAGCCTTTTTTCCATGTTTCTTCTCCCTAAGAATGATTGCAACCCTCCTTCCACCATCACTTCAGTAATCATACTGACAATATAAAGAAATAGCCCAACTCCGCCGAAGATGAGAAAAATAGTAAAGAATTTGCTGGTATCACTGAGCGGAAAAACTTCCTTAAAGCCAACTGTAGTAATACTGATCACGGTCATGAAAATGGCATCTGTAAAACTGATATCTTCCAGCAGCATATAGCCGGAGGTGCCTATTACGAGAATAAATAACAGTATTAAGGATCCGGCAAAGATCTTTTTCATTAATCAGCAACTCTGATAAGTGATGGGTTTGTAAAATGTACCTTAAATTTATGATAACGAAAAAAGATACTAACAGGGGTGAGAAGTGGCTGCAATTTTTTTGTTTATGAGCGGATTTTCAACTGAAGCTCTGAAATTGCATTAAGACCTTGACAATGACTGTGAAAGATTTATTTATATTGACACCTAAGGAGAATCAGGTGGATTTGTTCTAATTAACCAACTTATTGTTTCTTTCTGGAGAGATAAAAAAATAAAAGGAAAAATCATGACTGAAAGTATTTACAAAAATCCAATTATGCTCAATCAGGCTGTCCATAAATCTGTAAAGGTTTCCAGACTAAAAAACTTTAAATTTGCCCAAGACATGAATTCGGTTTTAGTTTCAGGGGGTGAATTCAGGGAGGCAGCAAAATACTTTCCTATAATTTTTGTGCGGGATAAAAATAGTAATGACATTTTACCCATTGCTATTCTCGGATTACGTAATAAGGGAAACCTGTTTGTCGATAATGAAGGCAAGTGGAAAGAAGGCGTTCACGTGCCGAGTTTTTTCAGAAGATATCCGTTTATTTTAGCAGATAACGAGAATGAAGAAGGGGCATATACGGTTTCTGTAGACTCGGACTATGAAGGTTTTGACTCGGAAGACGGTATTGCACTGTTTGATGAAGAAGGAAAGCAAACAAAGGAACTCGATAATATCATTGAATTCCTCAAGGGATATCAAGCGAATTCTCTTTTAACACAGGAGTTTATAAAGAAAATTGATGAATTCGGTTTACTCAAGGAGTTTTATGCCAACATAACCATGCCTGAAGGTGAAAAGCTTGGTTTTACGGGCATGCTGATGGTCAATGAAAAAGCACTCATGGAACTGGAGGATGAAAAGGCCCTGGAGCTTTATCGGCGAGGTTTTCTGGCCTGGATTTATGCGCATCTTTATTCCCTGTCAAACTTCCAGCCTTTGGCCCGGTTTACCATCGATGAAAGTAAAGAGAACGCCGAAGAAACTGCGGTTTAAGAAAAAAAGGCAAGCAATTATATAAAAAAACCCTGCCGGCAATTGCCGGCAGGGTTTTTTTTGTAAAATGTATATAAACTGTTACAGCATTTACTCCATCTCAGCCACATCGTTTGCCTGCAAACCTTTTTCGCTTTCCATAATGGAGAACTCTACCCTCTTCCCTTCCGCAAGGGTCCGAAAACCGCCATCGTCACGAATTGAG
>JAFDJA010000263.1:0-2858 GCA_019307745.1 Deltaproteobacteria bacterium
TCTCAAGGTGATCTTTGCAAACTATTGGAAAATCAGCTCTTTTTCATCTCTGGACTTTCATCCTTCCCCCTTATATTGCCCTTAAATTTTTTGTGTAATTTTTTAACGCCGAGTCTTAATTAGTCCCAATTATTAGCACTAAAAAAGCCCAAGAAAGCAAAAAAGAGGACAGTGAGAGGACAGCTCAAAGCCTGATTCTTTATATGGTGTGTTAATAATGTAGGCCTTTACATACTGTAAAGAAAGCTGACATTAGTATGCACAACTGATTTTATTAAATCAAGAAATGTCAGCTGCATCTTATTGATTTAAAAAGCTAAAACATTTGTAGTCAAGTGATTTTAAAATGGCATGCCCATTGCTCTAGTAAATATCAATACAATATTTCAGTCGGCATAACCCTTATATAAGAGGTACGGTAATGGGAGAAATTTTTATTATGATAGTGGATGATGAGACTCCTTTTGTTGAGACAATGGCCAAACGCCTGGAAAAACGGGGCCTTTTTGTATTAACCGCTTTCAGTGGTCAAGAGGCATTGGAAAAGCTTGCTGAAAATAAGAACCTGGACCTTGTGCTTTTAGATGTCAAGATGCCTGGGATGGACGGTATTGAGACCTTGAGGGAGATCAAAAAAATGATCCCCCTTGCAGAAGTTGTTATGCTAACAGGCCATGCCACAGTGGAAAACGCCATAAAAGGTATGAAACTAGGGGCTTTTGACTACTTGATGAAACCCTGCGACATAGATCTCCTTATGAAAAAAGTGCAAGAGGGTGTTGATAAAAAAAGAAATCATGAAGAAAAGATAAAAGAGGCCAATATTAAGGCGGTCCTTTCAACCAGGCATTTGCCGCGATATTAGGTGGTTTTTTAAACCCTAAATATGGAGATATCCCTCTCATCAGCCAGAAAAAGGGGGGGCATTTTTTTGCCTTTCTTTTGGATGCTAAACAGGGTTCAGTTTAATTTATTAGTCATGGGCAAAGCGTGTAGAGGAAAACTCTTTTATGGATCACCATGAGAACAGAAAGAGGGGTCACTACCGGTCACTTTCCAGGAATATGCTCCTTAATATTCTGTTTGTATCCATAACTCCATTACTTCTGGTAAGTGGGATAATTTTGTATCAGTTTAATATCTCTTATCAGGAGAAGATTGAAGCCCACCTTGGGGAGCTGGTCTTAAAGCATAAACAAAATATAGACAGTTTTTTGACACAAAAGCTTTCTGAAATCAGCTTCACGGCCACCTGTTCTGGTTTTGAAATCCTGAGTCAGAAAAAAAACCTCCAGGCCCAGCTTACCACCTTGCAAAGGGAATATGGCACGGTCTTTGAGGATTTGGGTGTAATAGACTCTCAGGGTGTACAGATCGCCTATGCTGGTCCATTTAGCCTTGGAAAGGCACACTATTCTGAAGCAGACTGGTTTTATAATGTTATGGAGAGTGGCGCCTTCATAAGTGATGTGTTTCTGGGTCTGAGGGGGCTCCCCCACTTTATTGTGGCTGTAAGGGAAGACTGGAATGGGGAACCATGGATATTACGGGCAACCATTGACTTTGCGGCCTTTAATGACCTTGTGGAGAATATCCGTATAGGTGAAACCGGCTTTGCCTTTATCTTAAACAATAATGGTGAATTTCAGACCAGTTCCAGATTGGAGAGTGAAGCAAAAGAGTGGATATATAAGGAATTTTTACAGGCAGAGGAAAAACCCTATGACAAGGTCATGATATCAAGGGCCGCAGGTGAGGATGGAAAAAAGAATATCTATGTGGCAGCTTTTTTAAAGGGTAGGGATTGGCTCTTGGTCTACCAGCAGGCCACCTTAGACGCGTTTGCTGACTTTAATAAGACCTTTAAAATCGCCTTTATTGTTATCCTCATAGGCAGTGTGGGTATCATAACGATGTCGTTTCTATTGTCTGGCAGAACTATAAAACGTCTCTCCAAGATGGATTATGAAAAAGACCTTATGGATAAGCAAATTGTGGAGGCGGGTAAGCTCGCCTCCATTGGAGAACTTGCTGCTGGAATTGCCCATGAGATCAACAATCCAGTTGCCATTATAGTTGAAGAGGCAGGATGGATTGAGGACCTATTAGGAGATGATGACCCCTGCAGCAGGGATAACCTCAAAGAGTTTGAAAGGGCCATTAACCAGATAAAGGTACAAGGCAGACGCTGTAAGGATATTACCCATAAGCTCCTTAGTTTTACCCGAAAGACAGATACCGGGATTCAAAAGGTCCAGATAAATGACATTTTAAAAGAGCTGATATCCCTTTCTGAACAGAGGGCTAGGTATAGAAATGTGAGAATAGAGGCAATCTTTAAGAAGGATCTTGTGGAGGTGACGGTCTCTCAATCTGAGATGCAACAGGTGTTTTTGAACCTCATTAATAATGCCCTTGATGCCATGGAGCCAAAGGGTGGCCTTTTAAAAGTGGCGACTTATTATGAAAAAGGAGAGGTTGTAGTGAAAATCTATGATAATGGGCATGGCATCCCTGAGGCAAACCAGAGTAAGCTCTTCGATCCTTTTTTTACCACAAAACCGATGGGCAAGGGTACAGGTCTTGGGCTTTCTATTTGCTACGGTATTATTAAAAAGATAGGCGGCCATATTGATGTGGAGAGTGAGGTAAATGTTGGAACTACCTTTCGAGTAAAGCTTCCAGTGGGTGATAAATGAAAATTGAATGTGCTAAATAGCGCCGAAGAAGGGAGCCCTTTGGGCACCTGTTTTTTTGGGGAGTTTAGGTTATAAAGGGAAGGGAATGAGGCTCCCAAAGAGGCCATACAAGTCCAGTTGGTGGATGATGAGAAAGGATATTCTGACAAAGCATCCATA
>JAFDJA010000263.1:2865-3183 GCA_019307745.1 Deltaproteobacteria bacterium
AAATGGAGGATTTCAATGAGTCAAAAACCAGAAAAATTAGAACAGGTGTGGACAGAAAAAGAACTTTGCGAAAGACTAGACCTTTCCGTTGCCCAATCAGGGCGTAGCAGGCAGTTATCGAATTGGATAAGGGGTGGTCTTAGGTATTTTGAGAAATCAGGCAAAAGATACTTTTTTGAGCAAGATGTTATCGACTCTTTGTGGGAGCGATATAACAGGGCATAGACTAATTGACAGGGATACCTTTCAAGCCCTTCTCATGGATGTCTCATGGGTATCTCATGGGGTGATTTTTCTTAACCATAAAAGCAAGGTAAC
>JAFDJA010000139.1 GCA_019307745.1 Deltaproteobacteria bacterium
ACGATGAGGTCTTAACAATGGACAAACATTTCTTGATGGTCTGATATAGAGCGAGCAAAGCGCTTTTGGGCCAAAGATTTATGCAACGTTAGGGTGAACTACAACCTGTTGTCTGTCCCGGTATTCCCGCAATCCGGTGTATAGCAGGAAACATCTGCAAATTCACACTTCTCCTTGCAGGAGGGACATGCTTCAGGTGGCTTTTCGTTTTTTAATGTATAGCCGCATTTCTGGCATTTCCAGTCTGCCATTGTCTTCACCTCCTTAAATGATTCCGAAAAGTTCGGAAACGCTTTTTTTACGCCTTCCAAAGGCCATGAAGGTTGCAATACGCCCGTGCGGTAACCTGACCGGCAGCGACCTTAAATTCAGCTTCAGGGGCGTCCCCGGGGTTCAGGAACTGCCGATAGGCCTTCCCGTCTGCAATAATTTCAATCCATTCGATATAGTGTTTCTCTTCCATGGGGTGGGCGACTTCACCGACCTTGACCTTCACCCCGTCTGCGGTTTTCTCAATCACAGGAACATGCTTTTCCTTCGCAGCATCCACAGTATTTTCTTTGTAGAGTTTCATCTGTGAGCCACAGCATCTCATGTCCATGGCACCGTCGTGTAACACTTCCACAACATTCCCGCAAATTTCGCATTTGTATATTTCCAATCTCTCAGTCATCTTTAACCCTCCTTTTTCTTATCTAATTGTTAATGATTGACTAATAATTCTCACCAAGAAGCTCAAAATGGGCCTGTGCATGCGCGCAGGCGGAACATTTATCCGGCGCATCCGTTCCGGTGTGAAGATATCCGCAGTTCCGGCAGCGCCAAACCACCTCGCTATCCCTCTTAAAGACCCTTCCTGCCTCAATATTGCCGGAAAGGGCATTATACCGTTTTTCGTGTTGCTTTTCAGCTACGGCAATGGCCTCGAATATATCTGCAATATTATCAAGGCTCTCTTCCCTGGCTGTCTTTGCAAAACCAGGATACATTTGTGTGTGCTCGTAATTCTCACCTGCTGCAGATTCCTTCAGGTTTTCCAGTGTGCTTCCAATAACCCCCGCTGGAAAGCTGCCGGTAATTTCGACCTCACCGCCTTCCAGAAGTTTAAAAAGCCTCTTTGCATGTTCTTTCTCCTGATTGGCGGTTTCTTCAAAGATAGCTGATATCTGCACATATCCTTCCTTCTTTGCTTTGCTTGAAAAATAACTGTAGCGATTTCGTGCCTGTGATTCTCCTGAAAAAGCTGTCAAAATATTTTTCTCTGTTTGACTGCCCTTTAATACTGCCATTTCATATCCCTCCTTTAAGATTTAATATTATTTATCATTCTGGTTAATTTTAAATAATAATTCAAGCTTTACCCTGCCTCTGCCGCTACTGACCCCGGCCCTGCCAGAGGGCGAAACATTTTCTTTGTGGCACCGCATATCGGGCATTTCCAGTCATCCGGAAGATCTTCAAAGGGTGTTCCCTTGGGGATCTTCCCTTTTCTGTCTCCTTTATCCGGGTTGTATATGTAACCGCAGGTTGTTGTCTGACATTGATACATGTCCTCAGGTTCCGCCATCAGTACCCTCCTTTCCTCTTATTTCCATTTATCTTTTTTTATGTGGACCTCTTTTTCTGACTCAGCCATTTTTCTGATTTTGTACGCAGCATCTCTTAGAACGCCGTAGAGGATCCCACAGCCATCATCCTCACGCAATAGATCCCCCCTGTCTGAAAGGGACAGCATCATATCGGTGAGAGATAGAGTTTCTTTAATGATCTCATTACATGGTTTCATATCTCACCCTTTCGAAGGATTTGTGTGATTCTTTATTCTGTATTATCAAAGTCTGTGCCAAAACTGGGTTTTGTCCCATAAAATTAATATTATATGTAATAACAATCGGTTATATGCTTCATCTGTTTTATGCACCCATATGATGGACATATTAAGCCCTGAATTTGATACAACAGTGTATCATGAGTGGATATTATCATGAAACATATTGATATTACTGCGGATATGGTATGTAGGAGTTAAAAGCAAAAAGTCTCTACTGAAGGGGCTAACGCATCTTCGGGATTGACTGATATTTTTTAGGACACAGGCGAGATATTGCATGTTTACTATATATATCAATCAGTTATAATAGAATAACATTAAAAAAAATGGACAGGGAAAATATAAACAGGGTTTCAGATAGACAACAGGATGTCTCAAAAAGGATCTTGAGACATTCATGTATCATGAGACAATCGAAAAGGAATGGTCGGTGAGTCTCCTCTCCCGTAGAAGAACGGGAACCTCAGGAAGCACAGCACAGTTTACAGGCACAAACGGGGCACTGTTTCTGGTGCTTTCATTACGTATATGGCCAGCGCATCCAGTTCCTAAACTCCTCAAAAACTTCAATTTTGGAAATTCATCCTGTTCATCAATCCCGTTGACTCATGGCAAATCTTCAGATATGGAATAGTTTAGGGTTCGCGCAAAAATGTGAAGAGTTATTTTTGCGCGAGCCCTTAGGCCTTTATTCGTACCTTTCTGATTACCTTTTCCCGGAGTTACGTTATGAGCTCAATCGAATCTCTTATTAAGGACGATATACAACTACCCTCACCACCTGCGGTAGCAATACGTATACTTGAGTCCGTGAAAAAAGATGATGCGGGTTATGATGAACTTGCCGGGATTATCTCGTCTGACCCTGCGCTGGCAGCAAAAATTTTAAAGGTGGCAAATTCTGCTGCTTATGCACTGCCACAGAAAGCTGAGAGCATTCAGAAGGCCATTGCTGTTATGGGTGTGAATGCCCTGAAAAACATCGCCCTCTCCTTTGTCATTACTAAAGATTTGCAGGGAGTTAGTGAAGATGGATTTGACTTTGAGACTTTTTGGAAACGATCGGTTACCGCTGGCATAGCGGCGGATTTGTTTGCGGTCCTGGCCAAACGCGGGAGCGATGATGCATTCGTAACCGGTCTTCTTCAGGATATTGGGATCGTCATTATGTACCTGTGCAGGCCGGATGATTATATGAGGGTTCTGGATGAAAAGAATGTCGCGGAGGAACCGGTAAATGTTGTAGAGAAAAACATTTTTGGCTTTGACCATCAGGAGGTCGGCTCTGAAATTCTGAAGATGTGGGGGTTGCCGGAAAACATATATGGGCCTATTCGTTACCACCATGCCAATGGGGAACCGACCGCAGAGCATAAGGCCCTTGCCGATACACTCATTGTGGCAGATAAAATATCTTCGGTCTATCATGGGTCGCATGGTATCGATAAAATTGAAGATATTAAGCAAATTTTGAATGTCCAGTATGGAATAAGTGAAAATGAAATTGAAAATTTAATAGATTCAGTGGCCAGCAGAACCATTGAAGTGCTGTCTGTGTTTGAGATTGACCCGGGTGATATGAGACCTTATTCACAAATTCTTCAGGACGCAAATAAAGAACTCGGAAGATTGAACCTGTCCTATGAATACCTGCTGATGAAATACAAGGACGAAAAAGAGCGATCGGCAAACTTGGCTCGGAAATTAAAAAAAAGGAACGAAGAACTCAGAAAAATGGCCTTAATGGATGGTCTTACAGGGCTGTACAATCACAGACACTTTCAGGATTCAATGGATAAAGAGATAAGCAGAGCCACGAGGTATTCCAGGCCGTTGTCAGTGATTATGTTCGACTTAGACCATTTCAAGAAAATAAATGATTCTTATGGGCACCGGGCCGGGGATATTGTGCTGAAACAGATAAGTGCAAAGGTTCAGGAAATGGTCAGGGCCAATGACATTGTAGCCCGATATGGCGGAGAAGAATTTGTGATAATTTTACCGGAAACAGAACTAAAGGGTGCCGCAGTTCTGGCCGAACGCATTAGATTAGCTGTTGAAGAGATGGAGATAGCTGCCGATACCCATAAAATCAAAGCAACTGTAAGCCTGGGGGTTTCCGCCTGTTTGCCCGGTGAAAAAAAAGCATCTAAAACTGACATACTGGATGCAGCTGATGCAGCAATGTATAATTCCAAGAACAGTGGCAGAAACAAACTGAGTCTGGCAAAAATCAAGTAGGTGGAATCAGGGGCATGTCATTCAAGGTTCGGGCCGTGGGGGTCTCTTTTTAGGAACCTGCATCACCAATGATGGCTGCCATTATGTCCTCCAAGCCTGGATTTCAAGCAACGTAAAGGCAGAAAAGGGAAACTTGGAGCGTAAAACAATCCTTGTAGACCCCTGATAACGAATTGCGTAGCAAGCTGCCGTCATTTTAGAATGACTCACAAATATGCAGGCTTCTAAAAAGAGACTCCCACGGCCCGAACCGACCCGGATTTACTGAGAAGTTATTATTCAAGCACCTAACCCACTGATTTAAATTATCCGCCCCATGGCATGTCCGCATAGACATCTGAAAGCTTATCCCTGTAATCCCTGAAAAACCTTTCATGCCCTTTTTCCCATCGCGATAACATCATAAGCGCCTCTTTGGCCTTACCCTCTGTCTGATTTGCCATCTTTTCATAAAATTCACTGAGATCCTTTTCAATAAGCCATGCGATGTTAAATACGGTTACATCCGGTACCATAGACCCTTCCATACACTGTTCCAGGAATTCGGATTTCGCCCTTGCGTCAAAGAAATCCTCTACCTCCAGGACCATGTCGTTATTCACAAGTCCAATCTCAGACCCGTCTCTGAGATCTTTCAGGATACGGTTAATAAACTCAATATGCTTTTCCTCTTCTTCGATCAAACGCTTGAAAGCACTCACCGCTGCGCCTAGTCCCATCCTTTTCACAGATGTCTGGAAAAAGTCTTTCCCTGTTTCTTCCTGATTAAGCGCATACTCAAAAATTTTGATTAACTTGCTGTTTTGGTTCATCGGGCATTCTCCCTTAAAAACGTCTATTGTAGCCTTTGGTAAAAGTAAGAAACTTTGGTTTTTCTCCCAATTAGTTGGGAGAAAGGGGTCCAGGATTCGAGGGTCCAAGGGGTCCCCGTGAAAGTCAACGGGATCTTCGACAAGCTGTTTATTTTCTGATGATTTTTGAAATATTCCGGGGGAGTTTTTCTCCTGCACCCGTCTGAAATATTGCTCGGGATAGAGAGGGCCGCCCTTTTCACTTGGGAGGTAAAGCCAAATCCCTCATTTTTAGGAAATATTTTCGTTACCTTATAAATCTCCAGACATAGTTGATAGGACTCTTGCCAGACCTTTACGTCTCTACAATTTTTCAGCAGTCCACTTGAATCCTAGAACCCTTGAATCCTCATAGAATCACCAACTAAATTGGACAAGATCCGAACCTTTTAAAAAAACGATATCAGGTCGGCTAGTCAATTATTTTTCGCACCATAAGCTTGCCGAGAAGTCTAAGGTGACTCTTTTCTTCCTGCGCCAGTTGATACAAAAGCTCAATTGATTTACTGTCCTCTGCTTTTTCTGAGTAACGCATGTATAGATCTAAGGCTTGAACTTCAAACATCATTGCCGCCTCAACTGCCCCTTTTGGAGTCTTCAGATATTCATCATTTTGCTCCATAAATTCCGTTGCAGTCATCCCGCCTTCCAGGGCCGCGACAGAATACCTTTTTTCCAGATCCTCCTGTGCCTTCAGTGAAGGGTCAAGATCACGAGCCATATTAAAGACCTTGGCCTTATGCCCTTTTTCAAATTTCAAAAGCCGGTCAAACATGTCAGCTATTTCAGACTTGGCAGAAGAAGCCATCTCAGAATAAAACAGGCCGAGGTTGGCCTCCATTGCATAGGCCAGGGTGAGAATTTCCAGTGGCGTTTCTTCCCCGGAAAAGTATATCATGCCCAATGCCTGCGGCCCTACGGCGTGTTCGTTTTTCCAGGCAGTGATGCCCCCAAGCATATTGTACGTCTCTTTAATTCCTTGTCCACTCATAAGGTTAGCTGCAGAAGAACTGCGCCCGCCTAGTGCACAATAGACAAGTGTCGGTTTATTGATATCGATTTCATTCATACGATCCGGAAGTTCAGGCAAAGGAATAAGCCTCGCACCGGGCAGATGAAATTCCTCGTATTCCCAGTCCTGACGCACGTCTATGAGATTGTATTCGTTCACCATATGGCCATCCAGGTATTTTTTTGCCTCTTCCGTTGTCATATCTTTGACTTTGCCGGCCATTGGCTTCCCTCCCGCTGTACCTCAGCCTAAATGCCTACAGCCTATCTACCTGAGTTACTCTCGCTGCACATCATTTCTCTTCAAGGTAACAGTTACAGTGATGGTCACCGCATTCCGGACATACATAGACCGGGATCTCGCTTTCAGGCGCACTTTTTGTTTTTATTACCCAGAACCAGATCAACACTGCTGCAACGATAATCAGTGTAACGATAAGTATCCACATGATATCACCTTTCAGTCAAAGACTATCTCCCCATTTTTTACATCACCCTTGATATAATCTCCTTCTTTTACAGACCCCTCGATTATCTTCATGGACAGAGGATCCTGGATCAGTTGCTGGATGGCCCTTTTCAGTGGCCGGGCTCCATATATGGGATCAAAACCAGCATTGGCAAGAAACTCCTTTGCATCATCCGTCACCGCCAGAGTGATCTTGCCGGCCTCGAGACGCCTGCCCAGAATCCCCACCTGGATCCCCACAATCTTTTTGATCTCCTCAGTGCCCAGTGAGTTAAATATCACGATCTCATCTATCCTGTTCAGAAACTCCGGTTTGAAGGTCCCACGTAGCGCTTCCATTACCCGCCGTTCCATTTCTTCTTCACTATCGCCCCCCAAATCCTGAATCCACTGGGTACCGATGTTGGACGTCATGATCACCACTGTGTTTTTGAAATCCACTGTGCGCCCTTTGCCGTCCGTCATCCGTCCGTCATCCAGGATCTGCAGAAGCGCATTAAACACATCCGGGTGCGCCTTTTCTATCTCATCAAAAAGGACTACGGAATAGGGGTGCCTCCTGATGGCCTCTGTCAGATAGCCGCCTTCTTCATAGCCCACATAGCCCGGCGGGGCACCGATGAGCCTTGCCACCGAGTGTTTCTCCATGTACTCCGACATGTCTATGCGAACCATGTACTGCTCGTCATCAAACAAAAACTCGGCAAGAGCCCTGGCAAGCTCTGTCTTCCCCACACCCGTGGGGCCCAGAAATATGAACGAGCCAATGGGCCGGTTCGGGTCCTGCAGTCCTGACCGAGCCCTGCGTACCGCATTTGAAACCGCAGCGATACCCTTTTCCTGACCAACCACACGCCGGGCCAGTCTTTCCTCCATCTGCAAAAGCTTTTCTTTTTCTCCCTCCATCATCCTTGAGACAGGGATCCCGGTCCACTTTGCCACGACTTCTGCGATATCTTCACTGTCTACTTCTTCTTTTAGCATCTTCTGATCAGACTGGAGTTCTTCGAGTGCCTGGTTTTCATCCCTCAGTTCCTTTTCAAGCTCTATGAGCCTCCCGTACTTAAGCTCCGCAGCCCTTGCCAGGTCTCCCTCACGTTCTGCGATCTGGGTCTCAGACCGGGTTGCCTCCAGCTTTTCTTTGATCTCCCTGATCCTGGAAATCGCCTCCTTTTCCTTTTTCCAATGGTCGGTCATCTCATCTGTGCTCGCCTTGAGCTCGCTCAGGTCTTTGTCGATCTTTTCAGACCGCTCTTTTGATGCCGGGTCTTTTTCCTTTTTAAGGGCCTCTTTTTCTATCTCCAGCTGGGTGATCCGCCTCTGGATATTATCGATTTCAGCAGGCATGCTGTCTATCTCAATACGCAGCCTGCTGGTTGCCTCGTCAATAAGATCAATGGCCTTGTCGGGAAGAAAGCGGTCCGTGATATACCTGTGGGACAGGGTGGCTGCCGCTACCAGGGCCGAGTCCTTGATGCGCACCCCGTGGTGAACCTCATATTTTTCCTTGAGCCCCCTGAGGATCGATATGGTGTCTTCAACTGTGGGCTCTTCAACCATCACCGGTTGAAAACGCCTTTCAAAGGCCGCATCTTTTTCGATATATTTTCTGTATTCCTTGATGGTTGTGGCTCCCACACACTTTAATTCACCGCGTGCAAGCGCCGGCTTCAGCATGTTGGAGGCATCCACTGCGCCTTCTGCAGCACCCGCACCCACCAGGGTGTGCATCTCGTCTATGAACAGAATAATCTGGCCCTGGGCATCGGTCACTTCTTTTAAAACCGCCTTGAGTCTGTCTTC
>JAFDJA010000140.1 GCA_019307745.1 Deltaproteobacteria bacterium
AGTATTATTCACTTTAACAACCTTATATCCCCTCTAAAGGCAGTTTATAAAGTTTTGAAAAACATAATGCTTCGATATGTTCACCTGGTTGTAATTATTGTGCTTTTCACTTGAATCCTAGAATCCTTGAACCCTTGAACCCTGATCATCGATCAACTAATTAGGAGATGATCCTAAATTATAGATTTTATTAATAGCATCAAGTTATATGAGCAGGGCCTGGCAAAATGAAAGCCAGGTAGGACATTTCTATCGGTTAAGGGGAAAAAAACAGGCTGTTTGTCCGCTATTCGAGGGAATAAGATCAGGATGTCTTTCCTTACATATTTCCCGGGAATATTTGCACCTGCTTCTGAATATACAGCCCTGGGGCAGATTGAGAGGGGAGGGGACTTCCCCTTCCAGTATCTGTGGTCTTATGGAGCGGTCTGTTGTTGGAATCGAGTTCAGAAGTGCCTCGGTGTATGGGTGTTGTGGTTTACTAAACAGTGGATTGGTTTCCCGGGTTTCAAGTATTTTCCCCAGATACATGACATATACTCTGTCGCTTATGACCTTTACCAGAGAGAGGTCATGTGTGATAAAGAGGAGGGAGAGCCCCAGCCTTTTTTTCAGATCAATCAGTAACTGGATGATCTGTGCCTGTACTGATACATCAAGTGCAGATACAACCTCGTCGCAGATGATCAATTTAGGAGAGATCCCGATGGATCTGGCAATAGCAATCCGCTGGCGCTGGCCTCCTGAAAAGGTATAGGGGAATTGCTGCATGAGATCCGGTGACAGCCCTACCTGCTCAAGCAGCCGTGCGACCCCGTCTTTGGCCTCCTTATTAGAACAGATATTATACTTTAAAAGCGGTTCTGAAAGGATCCTGAATATGGTATGGCGCGGATTAAGAGATGTAAAAGGGTCCTGAAAGATTATTTGAAAAGACTTTCTAAACGGCTTCCAGGAAGAGGGTTTCTTGGTATCAAGTCTATTTTTTAAAAGGGATATCTCTCCAGAGGTTACAGGAGTAAGGCCCAGTATAGAAAAACCGAGTGTGCTTTTTCCACAGCCTGATTCACCAACAATAGATACAATCTCCCCTTCCTGTACGTCTACATCAATACCGTTTACCGCCTTAATATATCCCCTTACCCTTTGAAGGACACCACCTGTAATCGGGAAGAATACTTTCAGGTTTTTTGCCTCAAGAAGTGTTGTCATCTGGCCTCCTTGTTATAAAGGAAGCAGGCAACATTCTGCCTATCATTAAAAGGGAGAAGGTCGGGCTTTTTTATACAAAGGTCAAATGCATTGTCACACCTTTCCCTGTATCTACACCCGGACTCATAGTCTTTGGGTGGAGGTACCTGGCCGGGGATCGGAATAATTTGAGGTTTTCCTTCATTAATATTGGGAAGGGCATTTAAAAGCCCCTTTGAGTAAGGATGGAGAGGTCTCTGTATGAATGGTTCAAGGTGACTGTTTTCAACGATCCTTCCGGCATACATAACAATAAGCCGGTCTGCATACTGAGCGATCAGGTTCAGATTGTGCGTTATAAAAAGGATTGATGTGTCTGTCTCTTTTTTCATCTCCAGAAGAAGCTCCATGATATGTGCCTGTACGGTTACATCAAGAGCTGTTGTTGGTTCATCGGCAATAATCAGGTCTGGTTTCATTAGAAGTGCAGTGGCTATCATAACCCTTTGGAGCATACCGCCTGAAAGTTCATGGGGATAAGAAGAGAGTATCCGCTGTGGATCAGGAAAATCAACGCGTTTTAAAAGGTCTAATACCCTTTGTTCACTGTTTCCTTCAAATTCATGATAGTCAAAGCACTCCATAAGCTGGGTTTTTATTGTAAGGAGTGGATTTATTGCGGCTGAAGGCTCCTGAAAGATCATGCTGATATTTTTTCCCCTTACATGTCTTATTTCTTCAGCCGAAAGAGAGAGTATGTCTTTCCCTTTTAAAAGCACGCGTCCGGAAGTGATTTTTCCTCCGGGTATTGGAAGCAGTCTCAAAAGGGCAAGTGCTGTGACTGTCTTTCCGCATCCGGATTCTCCCACCAGTCCGAGGACCTCTCCGGGATAGATATCAAATGACACCTCATCAGTGATCTCTATGTCTCCCTCGCTGGATTCAAAAGAGATGGTCAGTTCTTCAACTTTTAAAAGCGGCTCTTTACTCAATTCTATACTCCGATTTTGGATCAAATGCCTCTCTCACCCCTTCTCCGATAAATGTTGCAAGCAATAATGTTATAAACAGGGCTGCAACAGTAGAGATGGCAATCCAGGGTGCATATAGATAGTTCAAACCCTGACTGAGCATTTCGCCCCAGGACGGGGCTGGCGGGGGCAGGCCAAAGCCCAGAAAGTCAAGGGCCGTAAGGGAACTTATCCCTCCTATAAGGCTGAAGGGCATTATAGTAATTACTGGTGTCAAACCATTAGGCAGGATCTGGCGGAAAAATATGCTTACAGGGCCGATCCCAAGGCCCTTGGCAGCCCTGACGTATGCCATGTTTTTCAGTTTGAAAAATTCACCCCTCATGTAGTAGGAGAGGCCGATCCACTGGAACATGGCCATAATAATCAACAGGGAGGCAAAACTTCTTCCATAAATAGATCCGATAAGGATAACGACGTAGAGAAAGGGGAGCGCGGACCAAATCTCTATAAGGCGCTGGATTATAATATCCACTACCCCTCCGAGATATCCCTGAATGCCACCTATGATAATTCCGAAAAATGCGCCAATAAGCATAAGACACAGAGCGAATAACATACAGGTCCGGAATCCGTAAATAAGGCGTGCAAGTATGTCTCGCGCCATAGAATCAGTGCCCAGCCAGTGTACTGTTGAGGGGCTGTGAGGGGGATTGCCCTCTTCATCAAGGTATGAGTGCAGGGGGCTGTGGGGTATAATTGGAAAGATCATAAAACTATTTTTCTGGAAGTCAGTACTCTCCTTCAGCTTAAGGTAGTCTGCCTCTGTCCGGTATCTTCCTCCAAATGTCTGCTCAGAATAGAAGGACAGTACTGGAAAATAGGATTCACCATTATACCTGAGATAAAGTGGCTTGTCGTTTGCGATAAATTCACTGAAAAGGGATATAATAAACGCGACAGAGAGGATCAACAGTGAGAAATAGGCCCTTCTGACCTTTTTAAATCTGTGGAATCTGTCTATTGTGAGTTCGGAAAACATTTATTGAAATTTAATCCTCGGGTCCACTACTACATACATGATGTCAGAAAAGAGACGTCCCAGCAGCACCATAATACTGCTTAAAAGGATGATTCCCATAACCACATTATAATCTCTGCTTATGATTGAGTTGTATACAAGCAATCCCATACCGTCTATATCAAATACCTTTTCAATTAAAAGGGCGCCTGTAAACATCAGGGTGAAGATCTCGCCAATTCTGGTTGCCAGAGGGATAAGCGAATTGCGTAATGCGTGCTTCCATACTGCCAGGTTGAATGTGGAGCCTTTTACTATGGCAGTGCGCATATAATCTTTTTTAATCTCATCAAGGAGGCTGTTTTTCATGAGTATTGTAAGAAATGCGAATTCACTTGCCATGTAGCAGGCAAGGGGTAGGACCATATGGTGGAGAAAATCCAGAATTTTACCGGATACTGAGAGATTTTCAAAATTATCTGATATTATTCCTGATAAGGGAAACCAGTCAAGAAAACTCCCTCCACCCAGAAATGTTATAAGCAGGATCCCCAGCGCGTATCCGGGCATTACATATCCTGTAAAGATGATTACCGAGGTAGCAGTATCAAAGGAACTCCGGTTTTTAACCGCCTTTAACATGCCCATAGGTATGCATATAAGATAGGACAGGAAAAAGGATGTAAAACCGAAGAACAGGGATATTGGGAATTTACTTACTATTACATCCCAGACCGGTTCTTCATAGGAATATGATGTGCCCAGGTCCAGCTTGAGCACATTTCCAAGCCATCTGACATATCTAGTCAGCGGTGGTTTGTCAAAGCCATAGTATGCCTTTATGTTTTCTATCTCTTCTTCTGTAATGGAATGGGACGCATCCATACCTCTTTCACTACTGGCTGCCCGGATGCGTGATACCATTTGTTCCACAGGTCCCCCGGGGACAAACTGAATAAGAGCAAAACATACGATCGTGATTCCGAGGATAGTCGGAATCATGAGTAACAGGCGTCTTAGGATATAATCTTTCATAATGAGTAACTACAAGAGATTGCCGCCAGAAGCGGAATTGGAAGTTAGCAAAACTCTTTGGTAACTTTTTTATTCGGTCATAGTGCTCATTCCTGATACACTATCTTATAAGGCTCTTTGGCAAGGGCAGTATTGTTTTTCACCGCGTCATCAAGAACCTTGTCCTTTTCAGGCTCAAACCACCAGTATGTGGGTATAAAGTCTTCTCTGTTAAACTTGTCTAGAACATATTTGGGTGTACCAAAACGTTTCCAATAGAGGAGCCTGTGATGGTCTGACTGCCATAAAAAGATATAAGAAATGATCTCATTCAGCCTCTTGTCAATCTGCTTGAGGATATCATTACGTTTGTCCAGACTCATTTCGGTCTTTTGCAGTTCTATAAGGCTGTCGATTGTGGGATCCTGGACCCCGCTGATGTTGTTGGTGGCTATCTGGTTTGCAGTACTGGAATGCCAGCTTGCCTCCGGGTCTCTCAGTCTGACGGCTCCCCAGCTGATCCAGTAGAGGTCAAAATCATGATTGTCCAGCCGTTTTCTCAGTGTAGAAAGGGAGAGCTGTTCTATGCCGGCCTTGATCCCTACCTTTTTCAGATCCTCCACATAGATATTCAGGTGTCTGTTGTCAACTGAATATGTAAGAAAGCTTACTTCAAAGTATTTTCCATCCTTTGTCAGAAGGCCATCATCTCCAACTTGCCATCCTGCCTCTTTCAGGAGATTTCGGGCCCTTTCAGGGTCATAGCCGCGTAGAGGTACGTCCGGGTTCAGATTGTCGGGATATAGATCAGGATAGTAGGAGTTAAGGAGAAAGTATTGATTGTACATGAGCTTTTCATTCATCTGCTCTCGGTTAATCAGGTAGCACAATGCCTCTCTTACCCTCACATCCTGGAAGATAGGCTTTCTGAGGTTTATGGCAATCCCCTGGTATCCTTTGGGTTCCTGGTTATATACCGCCTGCTTTACTACCCATCCCTTTTGGACCTGTTCAAAATCTGTTTTTTCCATCCATATAGATGACGTGTATACGGGATATACGTCAAACTCTCCTTTTTTAAATGCCTCCAGGGCCTTGTTCCGGTCCTCCATAAACTTGTATTTTATAAAGTCAAAATTGTATTTATACTGATTGTATCTTTTAATACTCCCCCACCAGTCTGCCCTTCTCTCCATTATTATAAAACGGGTTTTTTCAACTTGTTTGAGACTGTATGGACCGCTCACAACAGGGAATTCAAAGTTCTGTTTGTTAAAATCTGCATCCTTCCAGATATGCTTAGGAAATGCTATCAGGCCGCAGGCCATCCAGAAGTTTAACCAGTGAGATTCATTGGCAGAGATTTGCATGGTCTTTCCATCAATAATTACAGGTCGTTCAAACCTGTCCAGGCCAACCCTGAACAGGGAGGTCATGTTTTTGGGGTTCATTATAACATCATAATAGAACTGGATGTCTTCTGCTGTGATCGGGTTGCCATCGCTCCATACGGCCTTAGGGTGAATTTTAAATGTGAATGTCTTTTTGTCATCAGAAATGGTCCATGACTCTGCCAGTATGCCGATCGGTTCATTTTCTGTGGAGTGAAGACTAACAAGTGGTTCAAAGAGCATCCCTGTGATCTCCATTGAAAAGGAGTTGTAATCCAGAAACATATTAAGGGATTTGGGAAAGGAACTTCCCCATGTGGTAAGGGTTCCTCCTTTAACCGCGTCGGGATTGGCTATAGGATCAAATTCTCCGGACTCTTCCAGGACAAAATTTATTGAAGCCTTTGGTTGCGCGTCATTATTTTTATTGTCCTTTTCGCTGCAGCCAAAAAGCAGAATTAGAAGACAAAAACAGGCGGTTATTCGCATAATGCTCTCCTTTGGGCTAAAGATATTCCTTGCTTTTTATTTTGTTATAGGCATGAAAATTCAGGATTACAGCTGTAGTATGACTCTTTTAACATATTTTTTCTGATCAATACAATCGCATAAAACTAAACCTCCTTTTTTTTATGAAATTCATCCAATGGATGATATCTGCTGACCCTTGTTATATGCGCTCCTGCGATGCTCTTTCAGGTATAAATATATAATTTAAATTTTAAAACAATGGTTCTTTTCTTGCAATGTGTCCTGTTTGATATAGGATACTCGGATTGTTTGACATCCAATGGATTTTTAAATTGATTGGGATTGAATGAAATATAAGAGAGGATCAGAATTTACCCCTGTGGAAAATCTTACCTCAAAATCACCTTTCAGCATCAGAAATATTCGTCTGTTTATCGCCTTTCGGATATTTTATAACGCCCGTTTCTATTACCCCGTTTTCACCATCCTGTTTTTGGACTTTGGTTTGACCCTGGAGCAATTTGCCCTGCTTAATGCCATATGGGCGGCCACTATTGTTTTGCTTGAGGTTCCTTCCGGGGCATTGGCCGATATTATTGGAAGGCGAAATCTTCTGGTTTTTACCGGCGTGATTATGGTTGTGGAGATAGGGCTGCTTTGCTTTATCCCGCGCGGTAATCCCACCATCCTATTTACAGCGTTTCTGATCAACCGAATACTGAGCGGAACCGCGGAGGCAGCAGCCAGTGGTGCTGATGAGGCTATTGCTTATGATACCTTGATAAAAGAAGGTATTGCCTCGGACTGGCCCAGGGTCCTGGAAAGGCAGATGCGATATCAATCCATCGCGTTTATCGCGGCCATGAGTCTGGGTGCAGCGGTTTACGACCCGAGCCTTATGCAGCATATGGTCGACTGGTTAGGTCTCCGGATTCATATGACCCGGGATATTACACTGCGTATTCCTCTTTTTCTCACCCTCATGATGTCCATAGGAACCCTTGTAACCGCATTGCGGATGCGTGAAATAGACAGCGTATCTGGGGAAGAATGTACAAAGGAAAAAGGGTGCGGAAAATCTATAATTCAGGCCTTCAAATTGACCATTGATGCTGGTAAATGGATATTCCATACACCATTTGTCCTGGTGATCATTGTTGCTGGCCTTTTCTTTGATAACTGTATCAGGATGATAGTCACCTTGAGCAGCCAGTACTACAGGCTTATTAATCTGCCGGAGGCATCATTCGGGATAATAGGATCTCTTTTGGCTGTTATGGGGATGTTTATTCCCGTGCTTGCCCATAAAATGGTTAAGAACCATTCGCTAATTTTCAATCTGTCAGTAATGGTTCTCCTTACCTTGTCAGGATTGATTGGCATGGTCCTCGTGCTTCCTATTTTCGGTCTGATTCCTGCAATGCTCGTTTTCAGCGTCATGTATTTGAATCAATTTTTCCAGAGTCATTACCTTAACCGCGTTACCAGCTCAGAACAACGGGCAACTGTTTTGAGCTTTAAGGGTCTCTCGTTCAACCTGGCTTATGGAGTTATCGGGCTGTTATATTCTTTTTTGATGGCGGTTCTACGGGATCAGGCTGCTGTGACCAATCCTATTCTGGCAGGGGTAGAGCTGGAAAATTTTGTATTTGTGAGGTCTTTAGGGTGGTTTCCATGGTATTTTGTCATAACCTTGATAGCCATGGTGTTATTTGCCTGGTGGCAATTGAAAAAAAGCGATGAATACAAAAGGATGGGATTGATCGAAGAAGTTTGACATCACTGGACATTATTTTAATGGAGGAATCCCTGTGAAATTTTATTTAATCTCTTTCCTGCTTGCATTTTCTGTTTTTTCTGGATGTGCGGTGTTTCAAGAAGGGGACAACAGTGAAATAGTAAAAGTGCAACCCTCAGATATTTCAACAAAAGATCGAATCATGGGCTCAATTATGGGAGTTCTTATCGGTGATGCCCTAGGCCTTGGGTGTCACTGGTACTATAATCTTGAAAATTTGAAGAAGGATTTTGGCCCCTGGATTTCAGAATACCATGACCCCAAACCGGATGGTTCCTGCCGTTTGCTCAAGATTCATCAGCATCGTTATAATGAAGGGGTCAGAGCCGGTGAT
>JAFDJA010000264.1 GCA_019307745.1 Deltaproteobacteria bacterium
AAAGAAGAATGCTTTTAAGATGATCAGACCGTAATAGCCGGACATGGCATATACCCGGTAAACCAGGCCTTGAAACAGCCAGTAGTAGTTTGACCACTCTCTGGAACCGGCAATAAATGAAAAGGTGCCGCTATTGGGGATCTCATTAAATTGGGCGAGATACCTGCCCCCGCTCAGATGGTACCACAGGTCTGTATCGCTAATGCTATATATAGGTTGTCTAAAAAAAAAATAGCAGGCTATCATCAAAATTAATGCTATGACAATATGATAGACCTTATTGGATGTGACATATAAAACCAGGTTCTGTATCGGAGAGCTGTTTTGGAGATCATTTTGAGATTGATTCACGTCTGTCATTTCCTTAATATTTCCATATTAGCTTATCGGTGTGCATAGTATGAAATTTTTCGAAAAACTTCAGCATAATAACACATCGCAGTAATATTTTACAAGTAACCTCCCTATATGGTAAAGGGATATAGAAAGAGTAAGGATTCCAGTTCTTCCTCATACAGACGGATTCTTTTTCAGGTGTTTCAATAAGTAGATAAATAATCAGATGATGCTCCAAAACAGATAAGAAAGGACTAAGATTACCTGTGTTCCCATTTACACGAGCATATCAGGAGGAAAAGGGCAGGGCATTCTGGGTCATTTTATTCTTGTTAGGTATGCTTGCATGTCTAGTTAGTTCAGTAATCATCCTATCCCTGGTTCCGCCGGTCAGTAAAGACGCCCTTGTTCATCATTTGGCTCTGCCCAGGCTCTATCTCATTCATGGGGATATATATGAGATTCCTTTCATGCCCTTCTCATATTATCCGATGAATCTGGATTTTTTATATATGATCCCTTTATATTTTGGCAATGACATAGCGCCAAAATTTATTCATTTTGCATTTGCCCTGCTCACGGCCGGACTCATTTTTTATTATTTAAGGAACAGAGCGAACATCCTCTATGGGCTTTTGGGAGCGATCCTTTTTCTCTCTGTCCCGATTATTATTAAACTCTCCACTACAGTGTATATTGATCTGGGGGAGATCTTTTTCTCCTTTGCAGCCCTTGTTTTTCTTCTAGAATGGGTCAGGAGCGGCTTTCAAGTAAGGTTTCTGATCTTTTCAGGGATATTGTGTGGTCTGGCCCTGGGGACGAAATACAACGGACTGATCACGCTGTTTCTATTGACCCTCTTTATCCCATTTCTCTATTCAAGACATCATAAAGATATAGGGGCTGGTTTTTTCAAACCTGTTGGATTTGGAGTGCTCTTTCTCCTCATCTCATTACTTATTTTTTCTCCCTGGATGATACGGAACTATCATTGGAAAAACAACCCTATCTATCCTCTCCACAACAAGCTGTTTAATCCGCCAAAAACCATCTCGAAAAGTATCCCTTCCCATGACAATATCCAAAAACAGAATCAGGGTTTTTTCACTTATAGGAGTATGATCTATCATGAGTCAGGGTGGCAGATTGTCCTGTTACCTTTACGGATATTTTTTCAGGGTAGGGACGGTGATCCTCAATATTTCGATGGAAAACTCAACCCTTTTCTGCTTTTATTGCCCTTTTTCGCTTTTGTGGGACCGAGAGGAGAGCCTGAGTATCTCAGGTGTGAAAAGAAGATCGTGCTGGTCTTTGCCGTTCTGTTCTTATGCTTCGGCCTTTTCAGCGCTGTTATGAGGATACGTTATATATCGCCGATTATTCCTCCCCTGGTCATACTCTCTGTCTTTGGTGTGGAAAAATTGATTGGGGTTTTCAGGCAATCACGTTCTAAAGCTGTCAGATGGGCAGGTTTGGCCCTTGTTACCTTGATTTTGATCTTTACCCTCTCACTCAACACCAATTATATTATTGGTCAATTCAAATATGTGGCTCCGTTTAGATACCTTGATGGTAGTGTGAACCGTGACAAGTATATTGCCGGATACCGTCCCGAATACCCGGCTCAGAAGTATATTAACGATAATCTTGATTCTGATGCCAAACTTCTGTTTATCTTTTTGGGGAAACGGGGCTATTATTGCGACAGGGAATACGTGTTTGATATAGGCATCTTAGAGAGATTGATCAAGAGTTCAGAAAGTCCGGAAGATATTCTGAATGGGCTCGATAAACAGGGGATCACGCATATACTCATCTATTATCATCTTTTTGAAAGATGGATGAGCGACAACTTTTCAGAGGAGAAGCTATTCCTGACTCAGAGATTCTTCAGGGAGCATGTGGAATTGCTCTTCCATGAAAATGGATTTGGGGTTTTGAACTTAAGAGATTCTTCATTGGAGGGATAGAGTAACTAATTGAGATTGAAGGAAAAATAAAGCAACAGGTTCCAATCATGTATTGACATGGCTTGGCGGACCATGTACTATTTTTTGAGTATGTCTTGTTGTACCAGTGCACCCACTAAGGCGCGAAGGCGCAAAGAAGGCGCGAAGGCGCAAAGAAGGAATATGATGTTTACACCCTTATCAGAGAGATATGATGGAATGATATTTGTCGAGGGATTGTGGCTGGATGTTTTTGTGGAAAGGGTTATCATTAATCTTTGTGGCTTGGTGCCTTAGTGGCTGAACTATTAGAGCAGGCACTACAAGAAGCTCAACAATTGCAACCATAGAATATAAACAGGCAGAAACAGGACGTATAAATATGGACAATACCAAAGTCTCAATCATCATTCCGGCATACAATGAAGATAAGATTATTAGAGACATAATCCAGAAGACCATGGATCTATATCCTGATTCTGAGATCATAGTCATAAATGACGGTTCAACCGATGACACCGCCATCGCGGCCAGGGAAGCCGGCGCTATAGTCTATAGC
>JAFDJA010000034.1 GCA_019307745.1 Deltaproteobacteria bacterium
CCCTATCCTGTAAACATCACTAAATATTTGATTTAATGGATGTTTTATAAAAATCGACACTTTTATTGGTCCTTAAAGCCTTACTGAAAACTTGTTGTGCCGTGGCATTCAATTTTGCCGTATGCCCGGAAAATAAAATGATTGAGCGTTGCATGTTTAATGTTTGACATCATTGTATTTTTTTGGTAGACCTCTGAATTAATATAATTGAAAATATTGTAATTGTTTATGATGTGCTTACTGATTTTTAGGGGTCTTATATTTGGTGTCTTGTTTTTAATTTTTTCAATTAGGGAGGAAATGAGATGATGATTAGTAAAAAAATACGGATTACGGCTTTTCTTTTTCTGACAGCGGTTTTTTTAACTGTCGGAGGTATTGGGACTGTATCTGCTGCAACAAACGTCCTTAATGAAGAAGATTGGGGTGGTGTTGCTTTAAAACCTTGGCTTGGAGTTGGAGATCACACATGGACAACAGACGGTACTGAAATAAAAACAACTGGAGTTACTGATACTCTTGATTATTTGTTGATAGCAAAAAAAGGTAAGGCATCGTCAATAGTATTGGATATGTCTTCCGGTGCAACTGCCGCTTTATCATTTGATATGCCTAATTCAAAGGACGATGGAATTGCCTTAGTTTTCCTTTCAGGTGAAACAGTGCATAGCTCGAGCACCACTGGATCGTACCTTTATACATTTGATTCAAGTGTTAGTCCTCAGTTTTTTACTTCTAGTGTAACACTAACTTTAAATACTGATGGGCCTTTAAAAGGTTCTGCTGCAAGATTTGACAGCATTGTTGTTGATTTAGGAGAAGCTATTGCTGCTGCACCAGATACGTGGCATGAGGGCTTTGATAATATAGACGCCTCAGGTGACGCAGTCACGGTTACAGACACAAGTTGGGCTGGCGAAGCATTTAATTGGACTTCCCCACCAGGCGGTAAAGCAGTTATAAGAGAATCTGGTGTTGATGGGGGCAATCGCGCGCAACTGAATAATAACTCCCTTTTTACTACAGGCGCTATAGCCGGAGCTATAGACGCAACCAGTTATAAATATGGCAAACTGTCAGTTTATGGAGTTGCTGAGGATGGAGGAACTCTTTCTGTCGTCCTTTCTGGAGTATCCGGGAGCGGGAGTACTGTTGAAGCGATATTATTTACCCCCCCAGACCCCCTCTCTAACAACCTCATACAAAAATCATACTCGTTTAACGATGTTGAAAATTCTGAGTTATTCGACACAGATTTTAATATCGTAATGAATAGCAACGGCAAAACTAGATATGATGAAATTCATCTTCAACTCTCACTTACTCCAATTCCCGAACCCACACTCGTGCTGAATTCCGGAGCCACAACTTCATCCGTGGCAGCAGGCGATGACGCTGTAATAGTAGTTCAGCTTTATGACTCTGCCAACGATGTACAGGAAGATTTAACCGGAGTTTCACCCCAACTTTCCCTGACAAGGAGTTCAACAACGGATACCGCAACCATAGATGGGGTATTGGATGATCCTCAAAACGGACAAGTCACGTTTACGCTTTCAGGGGTGTCTACAACAGCAGGGGTTTTAGAGACGATTACTGTAACATCCAACGTGACAGATTGGGAAACCTCCAATACAATTGTTATTGAAACGGTTCCGGACGTTGCTGCAACTGTGGTAATCACCGGAAATGCTACGACTCAACCGGATATAGCAATAGAGCTTACCGGATCGGCCAGTGACGCATACGGTAACGCGATAACAGACTTAAGCGGTTTTGATTGGACTGCGGATGATGGCAGTGTCACTCCGGCAAGTGGTGCGACTACCTCCTTTGAAACATCTAACCCTGGCGACTGGACTGTCACTTTAACTGCCCCGAGTGCAGCACTTGACACGCACGCTATAGCCGTTTCGGGCACTATCGGAAGTCTGGAGCTGAGCCTTGATCCGGATCCAGTGGAAGCAGGCTCTACTGTCACAGTAACCGCTACGCTCTATGATGAATCCGGTACTACGCCACAGGATGTACCGAATGTGGATGATATCATTTTAACAAGGGGGGGAAGCGGAGCAACTGAAGTAGGAACGGCTGGTGGAACCGGAGAGATTGTGTTCGCAATCAGCAGCTTAACTAGTGCCACTACAGAGACGGTATATGTTGATTCCAGCGTGGCAGGTTTAAGTGCTTCAGAACAGGCAATTATCACAACTATTGCCGGTCCTGTAGCATCCATGACAATCACTTCCGGGGTCACAGAACTAACGTCTCCTCCATCCGGGGCAGACACCGAGGTCACCTTGACAGACATGGAGGATCAATATGGAAACGCCGTTGCTCTGAGCGATGTTGACTGGAGTACAACAGCAGGTACTGTAAGCCCGGCTTCCGGTGTAAGCGCTGTCTTAACTGTTCCTTCAGGAACAACTGGGGTCGTAACAGTTACAGCAACAGCAGGCTCCGGTGCTACTGCCACACAAGATATCAATGTCACAGGCATTGGCGCTATAGCAGAGCTGTTAATCACTGCTGATGATGAAATCCTTGAAACTGATTTCGGAGAGGTTGCTGAGATTACGGCGACAGCCACTGATGCCAATCTATTTGAAGTTGTAGATCTGAGCGGTATAGTGTGGTCGATTATTACAGGGGGAGAAACAGGTGATACCCTCCTGCCGGCAACAGGCGAGACAACCACTTTTGATCCGGCCTCAGCCGTTACTGGTACAAGAGTTATTCAGGCGCTTGCTCCTAGCGGAGCTACCGCGCAAATTTCTATCCAGGTTTGGAACCTACCTCCGAGACAATCCAATCCTACGAGCGGATGCTTTATTGGAACAGCTGTTTCATCTTCAGGATCAATACTCGTCGTGATGATATCAGCTGCTGGTGGAGCCTATACGGTGATTCGTAAGAGGAAAAACCTGAAATAAAAGGGTTGGTTCTCTTTTAACCTTAATTAATCAAAAGGAGCGTGTCTTTTTCAGGCACGCTCCTTTTTATTATCCGGTAAATACCAGACTGGTTTTTATAAAAAAAAATTAATATCTTACAAAAATTTTGATCAGTTATTCGGTTGAGTATGCGTCTTACATATATTTAATTAGATTTTTCACTGCTATGATGCTTGATTCAAGAAAATTTGTAAAAATCCTTCAATCCAATCATACATTCACCTTTCCTTCCCACTCCTGTATGCATCACTAAATATTTGATTTAATGGATGTTTTAAAAAAATAGACACTTTTCCCGATCCTTAAAGCCTTACTGGAAACTTGTTGTGCCATGGTATTCAATTTTGACGTATGCCTGAGAAACAGAATGATTGTGCATTGTATGTTTAATGTTTGACATCATTGTATTTTTTTGGTAGACCTCTGAAATAATATAATTGAAAATATTGTAATTATGTGATGATGCTCTTACTGTTTTTTAGAACCTTATATTTGGTGTCTTGTATTTAATTTTTTCAATTAGGGAGGAAAAGAGATGATGATTAGTAAGAAAATGCGAGTTACGGCTTTTATTTTTATGGCAGCGGTTTTTTTAACTGTCGGAGCTACAGGGAGTATATATGCTGCACAATCCATAACAATCACTTCCGAGGCCACAGAGGTTGACTTTGCGTTGTTGTGGATTGAGAATCCATCCGCAACAACAGGGACAGTGCAGATCGACTTGACAGAAATGACGGATTCAGGTGGAACAATCCCCATTGCTCTAAGCGCTGTTACCTGGACTGCAACAGCAGGTACTGTAAGCCCGGTTTCCGGTATAAGCACTGTCCTAACCGTAGATTCAGGAACATCTCAGATAGTGACAGTTACAGCAACAGCAGCCTCTGGTGCTATAGACACACAGGATATCAAGGTCTTTCTTCTTGGTTCGATGTTTGACATGGCAATCAATGCCAGTACTACCGAGCTTGATTATGATGATCTGGAGACAACCTCCGGGCTTACGGTTCAAGGTATTGATTCCAGGGGATATGATTTGGATCTGAGCGGTATAGTGTGGTCAGTAACTACAGCAGGTATTGGCGAAATCCTGCCGCCAGCATTAGGCGAGTTTGCTACTTTTAAAGCATCAGGTGTCACTGGTACAGCTGTTATTGAAGCGAAGGAGCCTACAAGCGGGGTTACCGCGGTAATTAGTATCTTCGTCGCACAGCTGCAACCCCCGAAGGATAAAAATCCTACGAGCGGATGCTTTATTGGAACTGCTGTTTCATCCGCAGGATCAATACTCTTCGTGATGATATCAGCTGCCGGCGGAGCCTATACGGTGATTCGTAAGAGAAAAAACCTGAAATAAAAGGGTTGGTTCTCTTTTAACCTTAAATTAATCAAAAGGAGCGTGTCTTTTTTCAGGCACGCTCCTTTTTTTATACAATAAATACCAGACCGATTTTATGAACACGCTATTGTGAAATCTCTCTGCAATTATTACCAGACCACAAATATCACGTGTATGAACTTATGAAAATAATATATGAAACAAAAGGCAAGGCAAAGGAGTACGCGCCTTTGTCTGCTAATCTCTATAATGGCTGTTCGCACGGCTGCACCTACTGCTACAGTCCTCAATCCCTTGGGACTGAAAAAACCTGTTTTCATGACAATGTAAAAACGGCAGGGAACGCGCTTGACAGGTTTGCCAGAGACGCATCCCTCCTAAAAGGTAAAAAAGACGACAGAGAGATACTCCTGTCTTTTATGACAGACCCTTACCAGCCGATTGAAGATGACCTTCTTATAACCAGACAGGCAATAGAAATATTGATCAGAAACAACCTCAGGTTCACTATCCTGACAAAAGGAGGCACAAGGGCTGCCAGAGACTTTGTTCTCCTGGAAGGGTATGCTGGGTGCAGCTTCGGGACAACCCTGATTTTTCAATCACAACAGGATTCAGACCTGTGGGAGCCAAGCGCCGCTTCTATTTATGACAGGATTATTGCGATAAAACAGGCCCGTGAGAGAGGAATAAGGACCTGGGTCAGTATCGAGCCTGTAATTGATCCTGGTCAGGCCCTGGGGCTTATCAAGTCCCTTCATGAATATGTTGATCACTGGAAAATCGGTAAGATTAACTACCATCCTGAAATTGAGGAAAAAACAGATTGGTTTGCCTTTCGAAGGGATGTCAGCACCCTGCTGGAATCCCTTAACAAGGATTATTACCTGAAAAAGAGTCTTACGGATCTTGAAACAGGCTAAGAGAACTACTCCTGCCTCTATTGATACCATCTCCAGGACCCTATTCTTCCTGTAAGGCGTAGTTATTCTCTCAAACCATTATATCTAATCCTCCACCCGGACTGCGTTAAAATATACCCGCCTTGCACGGGTAACATTAATTGCTACATGTCAGAATAAAAGCCAATCTCTGCTCAGGCCAGGAACATGACTTAAAATAATCTTAACGGTTATATAATGGTTTGAAGAGAATAATTTCACTGCTGAACACTAAAAAGTTATCAGATATCTTTACCACAAAAGCTGATACAGGTTGCTGTAATCATCCGTCCATACACGGATCGAATCGATCTCTTCATATCCAGGAGGTTCAACAGACGCCTCCATAAAAACACGCTGTTGAAAGATCTCCTTGTCCTTTGACAAAAGGATCCAATCAGTGCCATAGGCATGTCTCTCTTCACCCCATGCGCCTATGTGAACCCGTTCAAGGCCGAATTCATTTGCAATCTTCCAGATAAGGGGCTTGAAATTAATATACCTATTCGTGATATGTACAGCTATTATTCCACCTTCACGCATATGACCCATATAGATATTAAACGCCTCCCGTGTCAGGAGGTGTATCGGCGGGGCGTCACCGCTGAACGCGTCAAGGGCCAGGATATCAAACTGTTGATTCTCTTCATGCTCCAAAGAGATACGGGCATCCCCCAGAACAACCTCAACCTCTGCCCTGGAATCCGGCACAAAACGGAAAAATCCCTGTTCAGAGGCAGCCACTTCAACCATGGCAGGATTAATTTCGTAAATTCGATAGTAATCTCCCTCACGTCCATAGGCGGCCAATGTTCCAGCCCCCAGCCCGACTATACCGACCCTCAACTGAAGATTAGGGGAATCATATGCCCTATACCTGGGATGGTTGTTGATTGCCCTGGCTATGCCGCTCTGGGAAGTAAAATAGCTGGTAATTGTTCTGCGAAAATAATCATTACCCATTAATTGAAAACCATGCATTGTCTGCCCGTGATACAAATAGCGTGTGTCATACCCAATATCTTCCGGAATCACCTCCACAACCCTCAAAATGCCGTAAAAATTTCGATTAATGGCAATTGTCTTCTCTTCAGGATCACCCATGGGAAGATATTGCGTAAGACCGATCTTATCAGCAGTAGAGAGTGTGATATTTCGATAGGTTTGAGGAAGGCGGTCCACCAGGAGGAAGTATGGTCCAACAGCCAGCAGGACAACGATTGCCGCAGCAGGAACCTTCAACATCCATCCCCAGGCAGGGAGGTTCATCCATGATCTGCGGTCATGCAGTATAGCTGCAACCACCGCTGCACCACAGATAAAATAACCAATGTACAGCTCCCATAAACCATTAAAAAAGCTTGGAGCAATAAATCCCACAAATATTCCGCCAAGGGCTCCTCCTATTGATACAGACAAATAAAACTGAGTCAGATACCTGGTGTGCGGCCTTAGCCTTACGAGTTCCCCGTGACAAAGCATGCAGCAGATAAACAACGCGACATAATATATTGTTATCTGCTGAAGGATGGGTGCAGAGTATCCGGAACCTTCTATCATTGCAAGCATCTGGAACATGGTACGACCAACCATGTATATGCCTAAAATTCCCAGAACTACAAAAAGGGGTCTATTGTACAGATATCTGCTTGAAAAACACAGGATAAACGACAGCAGATATATGCATAGCGGCAGGACCCAGAGGAAGGGTATAACCGCCACCTCTTCCCCAACCTGGTTGGTAGTTGCCAACAGAATTATTGACGCTCCGGCAGTCAGGGCCAGCCATAGAATGCGCTGCAACAATGTCGCTCTACCTGGATCAACAGAATCCAGCGGTTTATTGCCTTCGGCAGGGGGACTGGCAGAAAGCGGGGTATCACTTATACGGCCCGCAGTAAATGCTATAAAACCGCAGCACAACACAAAAATCACATAAATCACAAACCATATTCCGGCCTGGAGGTTCAGACCAAGATTCGGCTCAACGAAAAATGGATAGCTTAACAGACCCACAAGGGAACCGGTATTGGAGAGGGCAAACAGCTTGTACGGTGACCGATTTGGGAAAATCCGGACAAACCAGGCCTGAAGAAGTGTGCTGGTGGTGGCCAGAATAAAGAAAGGCAATCCAACACTGACGGTGAGAAGACCGAGGATACGAATTATGGGCATATCACTGCCTGTATGCTTCCATCCTGAATCCGGCAGCAGGGGAGATCCCCACAGGAACATCTGAAAAATAAGCAGAATAATCGAAGCTGACAGGAGAAACAGATGTATCCTGGACTGCCGTCGGGCTGACAATTTGCTCACGATTCCATGTGAATATGCGTAACCGGCGGTGAGCATCACCTGGAAAAAGAGCATGCAGGTTGACCAGACAGTGGGTGTCCCTCCAAACCACGGAAGGATATACTTGGCCTCTATTAATTGAACCTGGAAAAGCAGCATCGCGCTAATAAAAATAGTCAAGGCATAGATTGTCATATTACAATTTTCCTTTCCAAAATATTTTTTTAATTCTTACATCACAGTTTTTCCGGAAATAAAAAGTACTTACTATAGAAAAACGTTGCCTGAATCCTCCAAATCCGCAAAGTAAAGAACACATTTCCCGGGCATGCTTGCCCTTGGGACCTGATTAAACTTACTTTTTTATCAAACGCAGGTTACTGCCAGGGGATAAGGCAGGCCCGCAACCGCAATGTCAAATTCAGTTCAAATGTTTCAGTATTACCATTCAATGCCAAAACCCGGTATTGATCAGGAAGGACCTTCAATATATGGAGACCTCGCCTTGAACAGAAGCAAACGCTTGCGGATCGCTTCACTCAATTGCTTTTGCTGGTAGGAAACGGCTAATTCCATAGCCTTCTCCGCCGTATTAACCGCTTCCGGGAATCTACTGGCTGAAGCATAAGCCACAGCCAGAGTATCAAGCAGGTCAGGCTTTTTATAATCTGTCAGTTTACAGGCCTGCTCTGCAAGCCGTATTGCTTCGTCCGGCTCCCGCAATCCGCTCTCTTTATAGGTAGCAAGTATCCACGCCAGATTATTATGGCGCGCCGCCAATGATCTTAACGATCATCCTTATCCACAATATCTCATATGTCAGACCGGTAAGGCAGGACAGGAAAAAACAGACAAGGACTAAAAGGGTTATCTTGTTAGTTGAAGTACTCGAAAATCTGTTTTCAGCCACATTATCTCCGTGTTATTAGATTAAACATAAAGCAGATAATAGCTTTTTTACCCAGGGAAACAGGATTTTTCCACATGCCTTTCAATAATTCAGGGACTGGTGAGTCCCTGACTGATAATCAAAATAATTTGTATTTGTATATATAAGATTAAGACGAAGATTGTCTGCAGGAGTCGGGTTGAGTCCGCAACCTTTTAAACCTGTTCTAACTTATATTTTGTAGTCACAATTTTCAACCATAAAATACCGTCTTATTAATACCAGCATCCTGCAACAGCCATCTAATGAGGTATTTTCTCCCCCAAGGCCGGGATAAAGCTTGTTTAACAGCAAGGCTGTCCGCACACTGATCCTGCAAAGCGGATTCCTGAGCGCATGATCTTGATCCTCACAATACAGGGAACATTTCCGCAGACTAAAAATTCTGATATTACCTAAGAACCTTATTTATTCTCCGGTTATAATAAGGCTCCATATTGACGAAGCTAATTTTCCCTTGACCCTGTTGACCATTACCCATACACTCATCCAGTCGTATCGATTTTTCTTTTTATACATGAATCCTGTACCTGCCCATGCCTAATAATTAACGGTTTAAAAACACAATAAATGACTGGCGCAGGATGAAGACAGCATACTGCATGACTTTTTACGGGGCTTTTCTGTGGAGATACCAAATATCAGACCGGGTACAATACCCCCTGACCATGTCGCACCTGATTCACTCAAAGGGATCCCGCGTCAGCAGACAAAACACGCCAGATGGTCCGGACAGGGGTGGCAGGAATTCGTGGCCTCTCTGAGAGATAAAAACATCATTGTCAGGGAGGATCGTGCCGCATGTTCCATCTACATTACTGACGGGGGCGGGATGGCCTGCGCTCTTCCGCATGGCATTGCCAGGGCCGAATCTTCAAGACAGATCTCTGATATTCTGAAGGCGGCACAGACATACAAGGTCCCGATAAAGGTCAGGGGTGGGGCACTTACCACAGAAGGAGAATCCGTGGCCTTCGGCGGTCTCCTGCTTGATATGACGGGTATGAGCGGCGTTATTGGAATTGACAAAAAAAACCTGACCGCACGGACACAGGCAGGCATATACTGGCACTCCTTTGCCGAGGTTTTAAGGAGGCAGGACCTTGACTATCTGTCTGCGCCTCTTAATCTGACAGCCTCTATTGGCGGAACACTATCCGTTGGAGGAATCGATGTTAACTCCCCGAAACATGGTTGCAGCGCGGACCAGGCCACAGCACTCCAGGTAGTTACTCCAACAGGTGAGATCGTAGAATGCTCTGAGATTGAGAATAGAGAACTATTCGAGAGGGTCCTTCTGGGATATGGCCAGTTCGGAGTAATCACAGAGGCCACACTTAGAATCAGGCCGTTCTGTCCGATCTCCATGCACTATTTTTACTATAAAGACCTGCGCACCGCCCTGGAAGACATGATGAGAATGTGTAGAGAGGATGCGGCAGACTATATAGGGATACTTACCATGCTTGACCGTGCCATAAATCTTCTTGTGGCATTTGACTCAAATGAACGGGAACAGGAGTTTTTCGCAAGACACAAACACAGGGTAAGGGGACACGGAGAGGCAGGTTTTGCCATAAAAATGGCATCATACTATGCCCTTCGACCCTGGAAGATCAAGGAAGCCATTTATCTCCTGGACCGAAAGCGCTGCCTTATGCCGGAATTCAGCCCTGAACAGCACATGGCAAATAACAAGATTGTTGACAGGGCGGTAGTCTTTTCACGGTCTGTCTGGAAGCACTGGGGCGGTAAACAGATGGTTATTCCGGATATTGCCACTAGTGAAGAAAAATTTATTGAGGCAGTTGTACGGGGAAATGAGGTTTGCAAAAAATACTTCCCCCGTTACACACTCTACTGTGTAGGCATCAAACTGCGCAAAGGACTGCAGCGATATGAGATGTCCTGTATCCCGCCTGATGCAACGGATATCGCATATGGATGTGAATTCGAACCCATGCTTGAAAACAGGATATACAGCATGGACTATCTTCAGTCATTCAAGAATGAAATATATGATATCGGAGTTGATATGAAGACCAGTTACTACCGCTTCGGAGGGATGATGAAGGGATATATCAGGAGGGTGTTTGGTGATGAGCTTGTTGACAAACACCTTGAGATGAAACGTGCAGCTGATCCATCAATGATACTTAATACGGATATCATATTTTAATGGTCTACAATAAAGCAGATAAGCAACCAGGTTATGAGGCCTGTACAGGATGCTGCGTATGCACTCTTCCCTGCCCTGTGTGGCATCAGACCCATGACAATTCACTTACTGTTCATGGCCGGGCACGTGCTTTGCAGGGTGGCAACACCTGCTCAGATCTGAAAGAATCCATCATGGCATGTGTATTGTGCGGAGCATGCGAGCCTGCTTGCCCCTTTGGAATTAAAACCGTCGATATGACAATTGAACTCCGCGCGCAGCTTGCAGACCAAAACGATTTGCCTCTTGCTGATCAAAAAGCAGCACAGGAGATACCTACACCTGCCCCTGATACCATGACCGATGCCTTGCACAGCCACATATTCCTGCCGGGCAGAGTTCTAAGGGCAGACAAAGTACTCCTGGACAAGACCTTCCAGCTACTGAACACGGAAGGCCGGGTATCGATTCCTTCTGATGACGGATCCGGGCTTATTGAAATGCTGGAAGCCGGCATACAGCCATCACCTGAACAGAAAGAGCAGTTTATTCGACCACTGAGGAAGGCGAGGAAACTCACAGTCACCCAGGGCCTGCTGCATCGGTACCTGAGAAGATGGCTCCCTGGAACAAGTGTAACCGGCCTTGGAGAATCTCTTCTTGCCATCAAAACTATCCAAACATGCATCAGGCCTGCTGACCTGTATATAATCGAGACACGCGGGTTTCATTCGGACTTTAAAAGGCTGGTAAGTGTCTATCACAGACTGCGCGGGAAGACAGGATGCCACATGAATCTGGATCTCCAGCGCATTGCCATCCCCACTGGCGCGGCATGCCTTCAGGATCAGTTGAATATGAATCACATAGATACTGCTAAACAGGTCCGCTGGATCATTGAGGGGCGCAGGATCGATCGGATTATAGTTGAAAGCCCTGAAGATATAAAACCTTTTCAGGATACAACAAAGATCCCGGTCATTCACATTTCCGAACTGGGATAGGGGTTACTTTCTGCTAACACCCCCTCTCCGGCCGGGAAAGTACTCGCATCCGCTCCGGAAGCATTACTAATCAGAATGGAAATATGTATGTCATCAACAAACAACATAATAAACGCAGACGCAATAATAGTAGGGGCAGGGCTTTCCGGGGCTGCATGCGCAAAGCGTCTCGCTGACGCGGGATTCAAGACCATAATTATGGAAAAGAAAAGTCTTCCGCGCCACAAGATCTGCAGCGGCATTCTCTCACCCAGAGGACACCGTTTTCTGATCGAGAACTTTGGCCCGCTTCCCCGTGGGATACTGCATAAACCCACGTTCTGCAAAGGTGTGAACTTCCACTTCCCGAGTATGCTTTCTGTCTCAATGGCATTTCATCATGGAGCAACACCCCACCTGCACAGAAAATATTCTGACTTTTGGGCAGTAAAGAGGAGTGGAGCAGAAATCCATGACAATACGAAATTCACCGAACTCAAGGATCAGGGCAGATACGTTGATCTGTCCGCGCAAAAAAACGGAGAAAAGATCAGGTACCGCGCAAGGTATGTAATAGGTGCTGACGGTCCAAATTCCCCGGTTACCCGATCTATCTATCCAAGCTATCCGAAACAGATCCCGTGGTTTATTGTTGGACAGAAATTCCATGAAATAATTGAGTGCCCCCTGGATGATGAGTACTTTCATTTCTGGTTTCACCCTGATCTTGGCCACTATACATGGAGCCATGCAAGGGGCGATAAGCAGATCGTAGGAGTGGGATTTCGAAGAGGCGACAATTTCAATAAACGCCATCAAGGAGTTATGGACTATCTTGAGGAAAAACACGGAGTACGGCTTAAGCCCACTGAGGAGAGTGAGGCATGCCCGGAAAACTTTGGGCCCTCACTCATAAACAGATATATATTCGGCAAAGGAAATGTCCTTGTCACAGGCCAGGCAGCAGGCTTCCTCAACATGATGGCGGAGGGCATGAGCTGCGCGCTCCATTCAGGGGCAATAGCAGGTGAGGCAGCAGTTGAGTCGTTCCGCTATAACATGCCGGTCCAGCAGGTTTACAGGACCATGATCCATTCTGAGGTCCGGCGCTGTTCTGACCAGTGGAATCCCTTAAAGATAATATTTGGCCACCCCCATGAGGCAGATTTCTGGGCTGCAATGAAAGAGCATCCTGTCAGGGACAGGATAATAATTCTGAAAGATATCTGCAACTTTATAAAAATATATGCCCCTTTAAAATGGGGAAGGCAGATCGTATGGCAGGCTATTTGCCGGGAGTTAAGAAATAAGTATTTGACCAGCACCTGGTACTGACCAATGATGTTGTCTTATTGCACACAATCCACTCTTGACTGTTTACAGTATGTGCAGGATCGTCCATTCTTATGAATAGATTTTCTGCACCCGGCCTTCTGATATCCGTCTTCCGGTTATGATTTCTGATTCATAATTGATTCGTAACTGAACTACTGACGACCGTTTATTGAATCTGCCCTGAAGAAACAAGGGCAGACAGTCTAATACCTGAATTTACAGACCGGACTTCTAAGAAAGCCGCACCTGGTCTGATGGATAGGATATATATAAATTTGACTACAACAAAGACACAACCGCCTGACACACTTCACATCCCCCATACAAAAGGTGTCCGGACACTTCTGGGTGATCCTAAAAAGGCAGTCATAAAGCTGTCTATTCCAATAATCATGGGAATGCTGACGCATGTAATTTATCATCTGACAGATGCCATATTCATAGCATGGCTACCCTCCAACGCCACTGAATCCCTGGCAGCTGTAGGATTTATCTTTCCGCTGCAATTTATTACCATGGCAGTAGCCAATGGCATAGGTACCGGTGGAGGCGTTGCCATATCCCGAAAGATAGGTGCAAAGGATAGAGAGGGAGCCAACAATGTTGCCTCCCATACCGTTGTCGTGATGCTTGCATTAGCAGTCCTGTTTACTGCCGCGATACTTCTTATGTCAGAACCTCTGGTTCGAGGCATGGGCGGGAGAGGTGAAGCCCTCAGGCTGGCAGTCATCTATGCCAGGATACTGTTTTCATTCTCCATATTCCTCTTCTTTCTGCAAGTGTCCACAGCTATCCTCAGAAGTGAGGGCGACTCAAAAAGGGCCATGTATGTGATGGCTGCCGGCACGATTCTAAATATAATCCTGGACCCTATTTTTATCCTAAAATTTAAATGGGGCGTAGCCGGTGCTGCCTGTGCCACGATCCTGTCTATGGGTATGGTCTCTCTTGTGTGTTTTTACTGGCTGTTCCTGAAAAAAAAGACATATGTTTCTTTCAAATTCAAGGGTTTCAGATTTGACAGGAATATAATAAAAGATATTGCCAGGGTAGGACTCCCATCTTCAGTATCTCAGATGTCCATAGCCCTTATGATAATCTCACTTAATAAGATAATTTCAATGGCCGGGGGCACTGATGGGGTTACGGTCTTCATTGTTGGCTGGAGAATTGTGTCCATTGCCACTCTGCCTATGGTGGGTGTTTCCAGCGCCGTGGTCACAATAATCGGGGCAGCCTATGGGGCAAAAGAGTTTAAAAAAATAAGAATAACTTATATGTATGCAGTAAAAATAGGAACCTCTGTTGAAACTCTGATTGGAGTGACGTTGTTTATACTCGCTCCCCAGATAGCATGGCTCTTTACCCAGTCAGAAGGCTCTGCAAGAATCACAGACGATCTTATTTGGTTCCTAAGAATAATCGGACTATTTTTCCCGACAATACCTACTGGAATGATATCAGCAGCACTGTTTCAAGGTGTAGGGAAAGGGGGCGTTACATTGATCATGACGATCATTCGCACTATTATTTTTACAGTTCCCCTGGTATGGTTTCTCGGGATCTCCCTGGATTATGGACTCATGGGCATATGGACGGGTATAATCGGTGCAGGAATTCTCAGCGTGCCTATGGCATTTGGCTGGTCAATGTATTATATGCAGCGGATAAAGTCATAAGTCGCCCTGAAATGACAATTAATAGCTTAATAAGCATGCTTTCAATCCTTTTATTGGCAAGGTTTTTTTTAAAAACCATTAAATCTATTGTTGGCTAAACGTCTATTATAGTGTATATAAAACCCTCTGAAACTCAGGGAATTTATTTTACGAATAATAATATCAACCGATTCAATCCAAATCACAGGAGTTTTCATTGGAAAAAAGAGACATCATAATAATAGGTTCAGGGCCGGCAGGACTGACAGCAGCAATCTACTCCGCGCGCGCGGGCTACAAACCTCTCGTAATTGAAGGGATCCCTTCGGGTGGTCAGCTCATGACAACTACGGAAATCGAAAATTTTCCGGGATTTCCAGAAGGAATCACAGGACCGGACCTGATAGGAAACATGAAAAAGCAGGCTGAGCGATTCGGCACGGACTTTTTAAGTAAGGATGCTACAGCCGTTGATCTTCAGACCTACCCTTTCAAAATCCAGGCTGAAGAGATTTCATATCAGGCCAGATCCATTATTATAGCCACCGGTGCACAGGCTAAATACCTTGACATTCCCTCTGTTGAAAAATTCAGGGGCAGAGGTGTATCAGCATGTGCAACATGCGATGGTTTCTTTTTCAGGGACAGCATAATTTATGTCATCGGAGGGGGTGACACGGCGGCTGAAGAAGCACTTTTCCTCACAAAATTCGGTAAAGAGGTGCACTTAATCCACAGGAGAGACGAACTCAGAGCTGAAAAATATATGCAGCAAAAAATCTTTGACAACCCGAAAATTCATATCTTCTGGAACTCTGTTGTGGAAGAAATTAAAGGGAGTGAGGCTGGTGTTGAAAAGATTCTGTTAAAGGATGTCAAGACAGGTGAACTTACAGAAAAAGACGCTGATGGCGTCTTCATGGGCATAGGCCATTCTCCTGCAACAAAAATCTTTGAGAACCAGCTCAAGCTTGACGATAATGGATATATTGTCTGCAATAGAGGAGCAAAAACCAGTGTCAAAGGAGTCTTTGCGGCGGGAGACGTAAGAGAACCGCTATTTCGCCAGGCAATTGTGGCTGCAGGTACAGGGTGCCAGGCAGCGATCGAGGCAGACAATTACCTGCAGAAGGCTTAAAACCTTAATTTCAAACTAAAAAAAAAGAGTTTGATCTTTGGTTCCAGGAATGTTGACAAAGAAAAAAACCCGTGTTAATTCATTGAAAAAATCATTAGCGATACACAGGGTCATGTAAAATCTCTTTCTGCCCCATTTTTTTTAAAACGCTAAACGCTTTCAATTAATCAGATCTTGGAAAAAAGGAGATATGGATGGGAAACACACTGGAAGTTACTGATGCCAATTTTGATTCTAAAATTATCAACTCTGACATACCTTCAATGGTTGACTTCTGGGCAGAATGGTGCGGGCCATGTAAGGCGATAGCTCCAATTATTGAAGAACTGGCGGATGAATATGATGGCAAAATCAAGATTGCCAAAATGGATGTTGATAAGAACAGAGAAACCCCCGTCAGATTCGGGATAAGAAATATCCCTACTCTTATTCTTATAAAAGGCGGTGAAGTTATAAAAACAATAATAGGTTCTCAGTCAAAAAGCGCAATAAAGGAAGAGCTGAACAATCTTCTATAAACTCATTCACAGTACCCGTCGATTACTTACTGTCAGCTTTATATCAAAACAGACAATTATTTACGGGGACTGTGCCGTGCCCTTCAAAACAATCATCACAGGTTCTTGCAGGCAGATTGCCTGAAGGTTAATTTATGCATACTATCTTTAATACTATCAAACAGATTTCAGCCATTTCCCTGATGATTATGTGCCTTGGGGCATGTTCTTCCCACTATGACCCATGGAAAGGGAAGAATGCGGAAGAGATTATGAACAAGGGAATACTGAATATGGAATGGGGCAGCCATGAATCTGCAACTGAAGCATTTCAGAATGTCAAGGACAGATACCCATACAGCAAATTTGCCATCCTGGCTGAACTCAAGATGGCTGACTCATTGTTCATAAGGTCGGAATTTGAAGATGCCTATATTGCCTATGATGAATATGAGAGAATGCACCCCAAGGATAAAAACATACCCTATGTCATCTACCGGAAAGGCATGTGTCACTTTAAGCAGATCAAAACAGTTGATAGAGAACAATCCAATGCCCTGAAAGCAAAAGATGAATTTGAACGACTTATTAACAGGTTTCCTGAAGACATCTATGCGGCAAAGGCGAGAAAGAATATCAGGGAATGCCTCATTTCCCTTGCGGAAGCTGAGATTTCAATCGGGCATTTTTACTACAAGATGAAGAAATATACCGCAGCAATGAACAGATATCTATACGCCATCAAAAACTACCCTGACATGGGGCAGTACAATGAAGCTCTAGAGTATATAAGCAGGTGCAGGGAAAACCTCACAGATAAAATGGAGGGTAGTAACCTCATTAATCCGGATACTGAATCTTAATTATAGTATCGGACTTACAATGTATTTATTCACCATATGGTCAGGATAATAAGACTCCTTAACCTTCCTTAATCCCTCTATTCCCAGATCCTGCTCCCTATTAATATATTCTACTTCAGCCCAGGCATCCTGGCAAAAGAACTGATTAACGGCAACATAAAGGCCAGGGATATCCGGATTCGCTTTTTCAATATGGACTACAGCAGTATTGCTATTGAGCTGCTCACCAATAGAGAACGCCTCTATTCTCGAATTGATCTTGATTACACATCCTTTATAATCGAGCGTATCAAAATGTATCATAGCCTCATGGATTGCTATATCTTCTGAAGAAAGAGACCTGCTTCCTTCGCAATATTTCAACTCGCACCATCTTTCCTGCATGGCCAGAACACTCTCCTTAAGGTTTTTATCCAGTTCCATGTATTCAAACTCATAATGCTTCAGAAACTGATTCAAATGATTCTTTTTTCTATGGTACTTCTTACCGGAAAGCTGAATGAGATCTACTGCCTTATATACATAATCGCAATTGTCTTGATCAAGGACAGAGTAATAGCGGTCAGGTTCCAAGCATGTATTGACAAACCTCTCACTCACTTTTCGGATACTGGATTCTGAGGTTATTTCATCAAGGTACCCCAGAAGCATATCAAGGGCCCCTCCCTTGTCTCCAGGCCCAACAGGCTCCAATCCATAGGGAGGAAGCCCTTCCGGACGGCAGATTATCAAAAGACAATCATCCGTTTCAAGCCATACGGGGCGGTATTGATGCCGCCAGATAAAGAGATTTATAAAGGTCAGCTCAGAAATAACAGGAGGGTCTTCTTTAAAGTAATGGTCAAAAAGATCCTTATGCCGGATTTCGATTTGCTGAAAATCACTGACAGCTGTCATAAATACCTCCTTGATGAAAAAAGATATCCAAACCCGGAATGTGTAACAGCCACCCGCTGAGGTCGTAAAATCTTACCATCTCAGAGGAAAAAATACGCGGGTTTAAACTATACTATTGAAAAATGAATAGTCACCTCAGGACCCGCGCCCCTCCTTTGATATGTAAATAAAACCGGCAATGATATTATACAGGAAAGGTCACATGGAATTTACCACTACGCATCAGAGAGAACCAGAAAAATACTTTATTTTATCATAAAAAAACCCTGAAAACCAACATCTTGATTTAAGAAAATCATTTACCCTTGTTTAACAATATCTTTCACTGCAGCAAGTGCACGTCCTAACTCTTCAGGCCTGTTCCCTCCTCCCTGCGCCATATCAGGCCTGCCTCCACCCTTACCGCCGACTATCCCGGAAAGCTGTCTGACAATATCTCCTGCCTTAAAGCGGTCAGTAAGATCCTTCGTCACAAGACAGATAAGCATAACCTTATCGTCATTTTTTGCGCCAAATACAACAATCCCTGAATCAAGCTTATCCCTTATTTTATCTGTATATTCACGCAGATCCTTTGGAGAATCCACATCCAGTTCGCGGGTAAGGAGTTTTACACCATTTATCTCTTCAATATCAGAAAGAAGGCCGCCTGACTTAGTTGACTGGAGCTTTGCCTTAAGGGTATCAATATCTCGGTCCTTCTGTTTATGCTCCTTTAATATATTCTCCACCCTTTCTATCAGCTTATCGGGAGATGTTTTAAGGAATGAGGAAACCTGCCTCAACTTATCCTCCTGATTCTGACCATATTCAACAGCAATTCTACCGGTAACCGCTTCAATTCGACGCACATTTGCGCCAACAGCACTCTCATTCACTATCTTAAAAAGACCGAGATCACCACTCATTCTTGTATGGGTACCGCCGCACAACTCAGAACTCACATTATCTCCTATACTAACTACACGGACCTTTTCACCATACCTCTCTTCAAAGATAGCCATGGCCCCTGTCTTAACGGCCTCATCAAGAGACATCTCTTCCGTGCTGACCTGAAAATTCTCCCTGATATGAGTGTTGACAAGCACCTCCACTTCCTTCAGACTCTCATATCCCACCTGGGTAAAATGAGAAAAGTCAAACCGCAACCTCTCTGGCGATACACGGGAACCTGCCTGCTTCACATGTTCTCCTAATACCTCTCTCAGGGCCGAATGAAGGAGATGAGTGGCAGTATGATTAAGTGCGGTTGCCTTTCTTGCATCCAAATCTACCTTGGCCTCCACAGCTTCTCCACAAGAAAGTATGCCGCTTTTCACTATACCCTTATGCACAATAACATCCTGAGCATACTTCACGGCCCCTGTCACGCGGAAGACAATCCCCTCTCCCAGGAGCAAACCGGTATCTCCCACCTGACCGCCAGCCTCCCCAAAGAACGGCGTCCGATCCAGAACAACCTCTGCCTCATCCCCCTCCCCTATTGAGTCTATCTCTTTCCCCTGTTTCAGAATATACATCACCTCTGCCATTGAACTCAGCTCTGAATAACCAAGAAACAGGCTGGTTCCTTTGCCTGTTATCTGCCGATACAATGCAGGGATCTTCTCTTCACCGCTGCCCTTCCAGCTCTCCTGTGACTGATTTCTCTGCCCTGACATTGCCTTTTTATAACCATCAATATCGACCTTAAGGCTCTCTTCACGTGCCACATCTTCAACAATGTCCACAGAAAGGCCATAGGTGTCATAGAGCTTGAATGCCAGCTCTCCAGAGATCGAATCAATCCGCTTTTCTTTCAGTTCGCCTATCTCGTCCTTTAATATCCTCAGTCCATAAAAAAGTGTGTCAGCGAATCTCTTCTCCTCATTAGTAATCACTCCTTTAACAGAGGCCTTCGCGGTTACAAGCCCGCTGTAGTCCGGCCCCATTATCTCTATGACCTTATCAGTGATATGATGAAAAAACTGGTCTTTGAGCTCAAATATCTGGCCAAACCTTATTGCCCTTCTTATGATCCGCCGGAGTACATATCCCCGGCCCTCATTGGAAGGCATGACCCCATCACTGATCAAAAAGGCGGCCGCACGGGCATGATCAGAAATAACGCGAAACGAGAGGTCCTTTTTTCTGTCAACACCATAGGCAACACCGCCGATATCCTCCATCCTGCTTATAATTGCTCTGAAAAGATCTGTATCATAATTGGAATTCACACCCTGTATAACTGCCGCAATCCTCTCAAGACCCATGCCAGTGTCAATGCTTGGATTAGGCAGCGGAGTCAGCCTCCCTGAAGGGTCCCGGTCAAATTGTGTAAACACCAGATTCCAGACCTCAAGGTACCTGTCACATTCGCATTCCAATCCGCAATCGGGATTTTCGCATGCCATTTCCTCGCCCTGATCAATGTGTATTTCAGAGCATGGTCCGCATGGTCCTGTATCTCCCATGGCCCAAAAATTATCTTTCTCACCCAGTCGGACAATCCTTTCACAGGGAACACCTGTCTCTTTTTCCCAGATATCAAATGCCTCATCGTCATCATTGTACACAGAGATCCAAAGTCTGTCCTTAGGAAGATTAAAACCCTCGATAAGCAGCTCCCATGCCCAGGCAATGGTCTCCCTCTTAAAATAGTCCCCGAAGGAGAAGTTGCCAAGCATTTCAAAAAAGGTGTGATGCCTAGATGTATAGCCCACATTCTCCAGATCATTGTGCTTTCCCCCTGCCCGAACACATTTCTGAGATGTGGCAGCCCTTGTATATGACCTCTTCTCTTCACCCTGAAACAGGGCCTTGAACTGAACCATGCCCGCGTTTGTAAAAAGCAGGGTGGGATCATCCCTGGGAACAAGAGATGAGCTTGCTATGATCTCATGATTCCGGTCTTTAAAGTAGTCAAGATATCTTTGTCGTATTTCTCTGAAATCCATGCTGCTCCCTTAAACTATCATTTTTAAATCACACCAGATATGAATTACCTGAATATGTCTGAATTTACAACTAAGGATTGTGGCAGAACAGGGGCAATAAAAAATTCACACCTGACGCTTAAACCCTGTAACACTAATCCTCAACACCATCTTCCGCCTGCTTCCCGCCAACATTATCCAACCCTATCTTCTCACGAACAAGATTGGCAATGCTGGTCAGGATATCTTTATTCTCAGCAAGAAACTTTTTTACATTCTCCCTGCCCTGCCCTATCCTTTCACCATTAAACGAATACCATGCCCCGCTCTTTTCAACGATATCAAGCTCCACACCAAGATCAAGGATATCTCCTTCTTTTGATATACCATGTCCATATATGATATCAAACTCGGCATTCTTGAAGGGAGGAGCAACCTTGTTCTTTACCACCTTAACTCTGGTCCTGTTTCCAACAGCATCAACCCCATCCTTGATAGCTCCAATACGCCGTATATCCAGCCTCTGGGTGGCATAAAACTTTAATGCGTTCCCTCCGGTAGTTGTTTCTGGATTTCCAAACATGACACCAATCTTCATCCTGATCTGATTGATAAAGATCACACATGTCTTTGATTTGCTGATCGTTGCAGTAAGCTTCCTGAGCGCCTGGGACATGAGGCGCGCCTGAAGGCCCATATGGGAATCCCGCCTGAAGGCCCATATGGGAATCCCCCATGTCACCTTCTATTTCAGCCTTTGGGACCAGGGCAGCGACCGAATCAATAATCAACAGATCAATTGCGCCGCTCCTTACCAGAATTTCAGTAATATCAAGCGCCTGTTCTCCTGTATCAGGCTGGGATACGAGGAGGCTGTCCACGTCAATACCCAGATTTCTTGCATATGCGACATCAAGGGCATGTTCCGCGTCAACAAAACCCACAACCCCGCCCGCTGCCTGTGCCTCCGCTGCTATATGGAGGGCAAGCGTGGTCTTTCCTGAGGATTCAGGCCCATATATCTCCACTACCCTCCCCCTGGGCACACCTCCAACACCAAGGGCCAGATCAAGGGAAAGCGCCCCTGTTGAAATGGCAGGCACGTCAATAGCCTTTGAGTCACCCAGTTTCATAATAGAGCCTCTGCCAAACTGCTTTTCTATCTGTGAAATAGCCTGATCTACCACCTTATCCCTGTTTGCCTGATCTGCCATATCTTTCCTCCATGTTATTTTTTTATACTGACCTTATATATTCCCCCTCCTTTACAGAAGGAGCATGTGAGTCACACACTGTTTCAATATTTCAGCAATAAAATCTTGAAAAACGGGTATCACTGCCGAGAAATTAAAAAACGGCTCCTCCTCTACTGCCATATTTCTACTTGCTTCCTGTCAGATGCCATGAATCGAGCCGGGTATATCTGGCCCCCGCAGGATTCAAGTCACTCCTGAAAAATACAAGTTCATCAAACATTTTGACAGGGCTCTTAAAATCCCTGTGTTTGTCAAGTAGCTCAATCAATGAAGAATCTGGTTTAAATGATTTCTTAAACCTTCCAAGAGTGAGGTGCGGGTTGAATTTTCGTTTCTCCTGTTTAATACCAAAGGGCTGCAGCTTCTGTTGGAGCATATCCCTGAAGGAGGCAATTCGCCCTATATCGCCATTGATTCCCAGCCACAATACGCGGGGCCTTCGCGTATCAGGAAACACCCCCATCCCCTGTAATTCAATATAAAAGGGCCTATATCCGGAACAAATGTTTTCGATTGATGTCCTTATATCAGAAAAGTCATCTTCCCTGATATTGCCCATAAAAAGAACTGTGAGGTGAATGTTGTCCACATCGATCCATCTCACATCCATCCGTGTCCTTTTTGCCACGTCAGATACCCGTGCCACAGTATCTTTTATCTCCCCTGGCAGTTCAAATGCAAGAAACGAACGGATCTCCATTCAGATACCTCCTGACCCATTCGAGGGCAGTCTCTGCGGTGTACAATTTGATCTGCTGCCTGGATCCTTTAAACAGGTATCTTTCTGACCAGGACTCATCACCAGCATCCATACCAATATAAACTGTGCCCACCGGTTTTTCTCTGCTGCCCCCATCAGGCCCGGCAATCCCTGATACGGCTACTCCTATCATGCTATTGAACAGTCTTCTCACACCCCGGGCCATCTGCAGGACCGTCTGCTCGCTCACAGCACCGAATTCCTCAAGAATTTCGGATGACACCTCAAGAAGATCCACCTTTGCCTGGTTGGTGTAGGCAGTCACTCCACCCAGAAAATAGCTTGAACTGCCGGGGACATTTGTCAACAAATGGCCGATAAGTCCGCCAGTACAGGATTCCGCAACAGAGATAGAGAGCTTTTTTTCAACAAGTAGAGCCCCAACAGCATCTTCTATACCCTGGCATTGAGTGCCGTACGGGACGTAATTGTCACTGCGAATTTCATCATGTTCCATATCTTATTGCCATACTTTCCAGACATGTTTCTGCAAGACTAAAGGGATTGAAGAGAAAATCCCGGGCCGTGAAAATACAAATGCACCGAAACAATCGGAAAGGAGATTATCCTCATACCACTATCAACGGGTATTCGGCTTTAACCTTTGAAAAATATATAGATCACCCACAGGCTAATATTTGCAAAAATCCCTGCAACAAGATCATCCAGGACTATTCCAGCGCCTCCCTTGATATTTTTATCAACCCATCCTATGGGAAAGGGCTTTAGAATATCAAAAAACCGAAAAAGAACAAACCCGAGTAAATAGCTGACCCAGGACAGGGGCATAAAAAAGAGAGTCAGCATCATGCCTGCCACCTCATCTATGACAACTTCAGAAGGGTCCTCCTTATTGAGCAGTTCCCTGCTTATATCTGAGGCCCAGATTGAAATGGGAATAAGAATTATAAGAGATATCCCCACATATATATCTCCCAGGCTGTGAATGGCAGCAATCACAGGGAGTGCCGCCAGGCTGCCCACTGTGCCGGAGGCCTTAGGGCTTAGCCCTGCACCAAACCAGGTGGAAAACAGAAGCCCGGTTCGCCCTATAAAACCTTCGGAAATAAAAGCCCTTATCACAGGCTGGCTGTTAGATTTTCCTGTTTTCAAATCCGGGCCGCCATTCTAATATCCTCATTTAATATTCACATTGATCCAGCCATATATATCTTTCAAGGGGATGTCCTTCTCCTCCGCGATCCTTCGGCAGGCCTCATATTCAGGCATTAATGAGCTGGACCCGTCAGTCTTTATGACCTTCTTTACCTGCATAATTCCCCACGGGCTTTCAATTTCTACCAGAGATCTTTCAAGGGTTCTCCTCTGGCAGTACCTGAAGCGCGCTCCAATCGTTGTAGTCTCGCTGAAAATAATTTCCATTAAGGCATCTAAATTGTCAGGATTTACAATGACCTGTATCTGAATCCCAGGTCTATTCTTTTTCATCTGTATCGGGCAGAAGACCACATCAAGGGCGCCTCCATCAAACAGTCGGTCCATAAGAAAACCGACCCATTCAGGATTAGTGTCATCCAGGTTGGCCTCAATAATGGCAACGGTGTCCGTGTGCTTATCCTGTGCAGATTCCCCGATAATAACTCTCAACAAATTGGGTCTATCAGGAAGATCCCTCATACCTGCCCCATACCCAACAGCCTCTATGGTCATGGGAGGCAGTGTACCGAATGAATCAGCAATCGCACTCACAAGGGCAGCGCCCGTGGGAGTCACCATCTCAAACTCAAGGCCAGAATCATACACAGGCACCCCCCTCAAGAGGGCGACTGTTGCAGGTGCTGGCACCGGTATAATTCCATGGCCTGAATTGATAAGGCCGGATCCCAGAGGGATGCGTGAAGCAGAGATTGACTTGATGCCAAGGGCTTCTATAGCAAATACCACCCCCACTATATCTATTATAGAATCAACAGCACCAACCTCATGAAAATGGATCTCATCCGGAGATTTATTGTGAATTTTTCCCTCCTCGCGGGCAATAGCCTCAAACACATAAATACTCTGTTCTTTGACATCCCTGCTCAAGTCTCCTGACTGTATGATCTCTTTAATATGAGTCAGCCCTCGGTGCTCATGCTCCTTGTGCTCCTGTATAACATTAAACCGGGTAGCAGAAAGCCCGTTCTTCATAGACCTGGTTGCCTCAATGGTATAACCGTCAAATGGAAGAGAACGGATAACCCTTTCCAGTTCTTCAAAAATTAGCCCTGCATCTATAAGTGCACCCAAAAACATATCGCCACTGACGCCTGAAAAACAATCCAAATATGCCCTCTTCATAGTTTTTTACTCCCTTAACCATTAACCAGCCTGACCAGAGTATGATCAGGGTAGTAATCAATAATATTCAGACATCCATAGTCCTGATGGATATGGATCATATTCTTCAAATCAAGACCCAGGGCATTGCAGAGGATCACCCTGTTCACCATTCCGTGGGCCACAAGTACTATATTATTGCCCTTATGTTCCATAAAAACTGTTTTCGCACAGTCCATAACCCTCTTGGCAAGGTCTTCCACGCTTTCTGTACTTCCAGGGGCCCTGAAGTGAACAGGGTTCCTTTTACGATCTTCCACTTCTTTGGGATATTTATCAAGTATATCCTCAAACGCCATACCCTCCCAGTCACCAAACCATAGTTCACGAAATCCGGATACAACATTGACAATGGCATCATGATACTTGCCTATGATATGGGCACCCTTTCTAGATCTCTGAAGATCACTTGAATAGATTGCATCAATATTCTTTTCAGCCAGGCGATCAGCAATAACTTGCATCTGTCTCACACCTTCATCGGTTATATCCACATCACTATGTCCGATGGCAGGGACATTTTCATAACCCACTACCTGGCCGTGTCGGACCAGATAAAGTCTGTTGAGCTTTTCCATGGGAGAGGATAATAGCCTGTAATATTTTACACGTCAATAAATTATGGGCTTTATAAATATGTATCAATATTGTATAAAATCGCCAGGTAAATGGATAATGGAAAATAAAGACTGTTTTGGAATACTGGACAGAGTCTTCCCTGTAACCGGAAATGGGTTAAGAGAGATTGTTAAGGATTGTTTCAAGTGCCCGGACCGTACTCTGTGTCTGAGTGATGCGCTTAAAACTGAGCAAGGCATTGAGCTGAGGTCTGATTTGATTGATAGGACCGTATCCAGTGGTCTGATCCAAAGACTTAAGAGATGGTCCCGGAAAAAGGAGCTCAGCCGTCTGGCTGAACATGCAAAAAACAGGAAGAAGAGATGATCATTAAGATAACCTGCCCAATCTGCGGCTTCACAGACCATATCGCGGAAGAGAGTATACAGGTAGAGACAGGATGGGCAACATGTCCAAATTGTGGAAACAGCTCTGAACTTCTCATCCAGGACAAAGAACAGGATCAGGTGATAGAACAGGGAGGGCTAAAGTATTTCTTTAATCCGAACATAAGGACAATCAAATTTTGCAGACCTCAATCGATTATGAAAGCGTTCTAAACCCCTCTCAACTGGAAGCAGTAAAGACTGTTGAAGGTCCTGTACTTGTAATAGCAGGTGCAGGCAGTGGAAAGACAAGAACCCTTGTATACAGACTGGCTTACCTTGTGGAAAGCGGTGTTCCCCCGGAGGCCATTCTCCTGCTCACCTTCACCAGAAAGGCAGCAGGAGAGATGATGGAAAGGGCTGCAGGCCTTGCTGACGACAGGTGCAAACAGGCCTCCGGAGGCACCTTCCATTCACTGGCTCATCGTATCTTGAGGAGCTATGCGGGTGTGCTGGGATTTGATACAAATTTTACCATCCTGGACCGCTCTGACATGGAAGAGATACTGCAAGCACTTGTCCAGGAGATAGAGATAGAAAAAAAGGGAGTGCGGTTTCCCAAACGGGCTACACTTGCATCCATTCTGAGCAAAATGACCAATACTCAAATCACCATCAGTGAATTGATGAAGGATGAGTACTCCCAGTTTCTGGAATATATACCGGAAATAGAAAAAATTGAAAAGTTATATAAGGATTACAAAAAGGGTAACCAGCTGATGGACTATGATGACCTGCTTATCTTTTTCAGACAGCTGTTGTCAGAAAATGAGGAGATAAGGGAAGAGCTTGGCCGTAGATACAGCTATATCATGGTAGACGAATATCAGGACACAAACGGTATTCAGGCGGACATCATAAAATGGCTCGGCCTTGGTCGTGGAAATGTCATGGTGGTGGGAGACGACTCACAGTCCATATACTCATTCCGCGGTGCGAACTATCAAAACATGTTCTCGTTTCCTGACATGTTTGAGCATACAAAAGTCATCAAACTGGAAGAGAACTACCGCTCAACCCAGCCCATACTCACCCTTACAAACACCCTAATGGATCAGGCGCGTGACAGATACACCAAATGCCTGTTTACAAAGCGAAAGGATGGGAATAATCCCAGGTTGATTGATGTCAAAACCGGACCTGAACAGGCTTCATTTATATGCCGAACAGTAAGAGAGTACCAGAATGACGGTATGCCACTTAAGGAGATGGCAATTCTTTTCAGGTCAGCCTTCCATTCCTTTGACGTGGAGCTGGAACTCTCCCGCCAGGGGATCCAATTTGTAAAATACGGCGGATTCAAGTTTATGGAATCAGCTCATATAAAGGACCTTCTGGCCCACTTGAGGATAATAGTCAATAAAAATGATTCAGTGAGCTGGGGCCGGACCCTCAGACTACTGCCCAATATCGGACAGAAAAAAAGTCAGGCAATAACAAACTGGATAAGAGGACAAGATTTCAACTCCTGGGAGGTCGATAAATGTCCATCAGGCAAAAACAATGAAGGGCTGAAAGCGCTGGCAGTGGTTTTAAAAGAACTATCAAAAGACGCTATTTCACCGAAAAACGCTGTAGAGATTGCAAACAAATACTATGATCCCATACTCAAGGAGAGGTTTGACGACTTCCCACGCAGACAGAAGGACCTTAAACAGCTTGTATTAATGGCAGGCAGGTATAATAAACTGCGCCAGTTCCTTGATGACCTGGCCCTGGATCCGCCTGCCAGTAAAGCGGACATTGATTCTGATCAGGCAAATGACTTCCTGACCCTGTCTACAGTCCACTCTGCAAAAGGGCTTGAATGGTCTGTGGTATTTATTATCTGGTTGATGGAAGGCTACTTCCCGTCATCAAAAGCCTATGCCAGTATAGATTCAATAGAAGAGGAGAGAAGAATGATTTATGTGGCAGCTACAAGGGCCAAAGATGAGCTGTTCCTGTGTTATCCAGGTATGGAGACGCTCCCTGTGTGGCAGTTAGCTGATGTGGGATATAGGACAGGTCTCTCCTCCTTTATTCAGGCACTGCCCGGCGATATTTTGGATGGAATTTTTCCTGGTTCTTATTTGAAAAAGTCTGGATATAAAAATCCATTCAGCAGACCCGCACCTTCAAACATCAGAAAAAAGAAAATCCAGCCTGTCTCAAAGTCAGGTCTGCGCCAGGGGGACAGGGTGACGCATCCGGCATTTGGCAAAGGAGTCATTGCAAAATTCAAGGAGAACGAAAAGGTAGAAGTTATCTTCAGCAACTATGGCCGCAAGCTCCTGCATATGAAGTATACTACCCTGGAGAAGATATGAGGGAAAAAAACTGGGAGCATGATTAAAAAGCAAAAGGGCGGTTGACTGAAAGCCGAGGCTAGGGTTGATTCGCATTTTTTTTTAAGAATTTCGCACTCTGAAAAAACGATTCACGTTTTATGGGATCATGCCGTATCAAAAGCCATTACAGGAGTATCTGTTTAATGAAATGACAGATATTTAAATTATAACAAGATTTCATGAAAGTCCTTATACTTTAATCTTGTACATTTTTCTATTGCGGCTTATCTCTAAACGGAGAGATGAAGCTTGTTTGTTAGATAGTTAAGCCGTCGGCACCCACTCCCAAAAAGCGGGCTCCAAAATTCATGATTTTAATTCTCCTCATATCTACAATATACTTAGAGGTTAAAATTATTCCAATGCCGCTGTTAACAGGACTACGACAAATGGTACAAAATTCAGATAATATATAATTTCAGGAGATATCTGTTGCTCAAAAAAATTATTATACACCTGTTTATTATAACAGTCTTCCATCTATGCGTCATCAACATCTATGGAGCTGATATCCAGGAAAAAAATCCATCAACAGATAATTATGTGCCATGGACTATCACTGCTATCAAAATTAGTTTTAATAAAAATATTATTGAAGCAGAGGGAGATGTTGTACTCACAAATGGGAGTGAACATCTATACGCAGAACATGCGATATATGATAAAGCAGCAGGAATTGTGGAGATAACAGGCAGTGTTCGCCTGGAGTCAGGTGAGGATATCTTTTCAGGCAATAGCGGGGTGTTCTACCTGAAAAACCGTACAGGAAAAATCCTGAAAGGCAGACTCTTTCTGAGTGAAAACAACTATTACATCCAGGGGGATGTGCTGGAAAAAATCGGAGATAAAACCTACCGCATAACAAACTGCCATATTACGACCTGTGTCGATAAGACCCCTGACTGGAGCATCACAGGCGATGAAGTAAAGGTGACAGTTGAGGGCTACGGGACAATAAAACACGCTGCCTTTCGGGTCAAAGAGTTCCCTGTTATGTACCTGCCCTATATGATATTTCCTGCCAAGACCAGACGCCAGACAGGCCTGCTTCAACCACGTCTCGGATATTCAGATCGAAACGGAGCAGAAATAGAGATCCCTTTCTTCTGGGCCATTTCAGAGCAGACTGACGCCACATTTTATGAGCACCTTATTGCCGGGCGGGGATTCATGCAGGGTTTTGAATTTCGTAATGTTTCTGAAAACAACTCAAAAGGTACGTTCCTCTATGACGTTATTTCAGATGATATAAAAAAGAAGGATATGACAGACAGTACTGAGTTGGAGCAGCTCAGTCCTTTTGATCGTGAAAACAGTACCAGATACTGGCTGAGGAGCAGGACTGACCAGGATTGGGGCATGGGCCTTGTAGCACGTCTTGATACAGATATAGTAAGTGACCCGGATTATTTAAAAGAGTTTAAAGGTGATCGAACCACATCTGATTTAAGACCTGATCTGGCCGATGAATCAGGAAGGCCTGTCGACGATATCCATTCTCCCACAAGACGTTCTGCCATAAGGCTCAGCAGGGATTTGGAAAACTCCACATTTCAGGTGGAAACATCCTTTCATCAACTCCAACAGGAACCGCGCAGCGGTGTGACCACTCCGGAATCTCTTGCAGGTTTTGATTTTTTGCTACTTCCAGAAACCGATTCAGACTTTCCTCTGGCATTATCCTTTCACACAGATTACGACCGTGTGTGGAAACATTCAGGCCAAAACGGCAATATTTCGACCTTTACACCTGAACTCACATGCCCTGTATGGCTGGGATCGCACTGGGAGTTTGACCCCACAGTCTCTTTTACCAGAACCACCCAGTGGCTGGACAATAATCCTGACCATAAATCAATAGACGCTTACGAGATAAATGGTGTCTTCTCCACAGCCCTGGAAAAATGTTTTGACATTAACGGTAAACAGATTAAGAGGATAAAACATAAAATTTCCCCATCCCTTTCCTATAAATACCTTTCAAATAAAGACAGCCGTAAGAATCCTTTGAACCTATTCAATGAGATTGAAGAGGAGGGGGAGATTAACCAGGTAATCTTCTCCATCAATAACTTCATTGATGCGCGAAGAGAAGATAAGGATGGAAATATCTCCTACTCTCAGATTGGCACTCTTGCTCTCATACAGCCTTATGACGTGGCAGCAGGACGATCTCATTCTCCAGAGCCTTTTGCTCCGCTAATCTTTGATATGTCCATCACCACAATGCCAGGTTTGGACCTTGATGCTGAACTTCAGTATGACCATTATTCAAAAGATATTATATCTGCAGATACAGGGCTTGAGGTTAAGGTAAAACGGAGTGGTATGAAAAAAGACGAGTGCCGGGTTGATTACCTGTATGAAAAGGATCAGGCCAGAAGCCTGAACTTCAGTATTGATATCAACCTTGTCCATGGCTTTTCTGCAGGTACTGCCCTGAAAAAAGATCTCATGGCAGAAAAAACTATCAAAAAGAGTCTATGGATTGAATACATGTCCCAATGCTGGAGCATAGGTATTATAACAGAGGAGCTGGACAGCTCTGAAAGCTTTATGGTGACCTTTAATCTTCTGGGTCTTGGTGGTTAATAAGAATTCCCGCCCTTTTGACCAACTGCCCTCATCCTTTCAATTCCTGATCTTAAGACATAATTTTTCCAAAACAAAAAAAATTGACGCAGTAAATCACACAAATCATCCTGACTGACAAAAAATTAAAATATTAATTTAGAAAAATATTTATAATTTTCCATGTAAAAACAAGCACATGGTCTCACCCTACTCCTCTTCTTGTTATCTTCCGGAAAAATTGGTATAGAATTTGCTAAATGTATATATATCATTACTCGAAACCAGAATCTGACGCGTATAGGGAAAAGGAGTCTTAAGAATGATCGAGCCCAAACTTGTTGATACTGAAACTTTTCTTAAAAATCACTGCACTCTCCCATCACTTCCCGAGGTAGTATCAAAGGTTGAAAGGGAGATTAATAAAGAGGAAGGAAATATAAATAAAATCACCGAGTTAATCAATGGTGAGCCTGCCCTGACCTCTCAGATCCTGAAGGTGGTCAATTCCGCGTATTATGGACTGTCAAGCGAGATTAGAAATGTCCGTATGGCAATAGCATTTATGGGATTAAATGAGATATATCGAATGGTTCTTGCACTTTCTGTTATAAACACATTAAATGTTGATCAAAAAAAAGAGCTGAACAATTTTTGGTATCACTCGTTTTATTCCGCCATCTGTACAAGATACCTGGCAAAAAAATTTGAGCCCCTCATGCCACTGGAAGACCTTTGGTCAGCTTCTATTCTCCATGACATAGGCAAACTGGTTTACCTGAAATTTTTCCCCGACCACTACAAAAAACTAACCAGATACACTGAAAAGCACAAATGTTTTTTTAGTGACGCAGAGGAAAAGTACACCTTGCCATCAAGCTCCTCTTTTGGTTTGATTCTGTGTAACCAGTGGAGACTTCCTGAAAATATCAAACATGCATGTGAATACCACACACTAAAGGACCTTACACCCAAAGAAGGTAAAGATGTTAATACCAGCTTTAGAAATATTATCTGCCTGGGAAACCTGCTTACGATGCTCTCCGGAGATTATTTAAATAATGAAACAAAAGAAAAGATTATAAATGGATCACTTATGGCTTTTGGCTGTACAGAAAATGAATTTCTGGCCCTTATGGGGGATATATATGAGTTAGCCACAGAGATAAATGATTTTTCTAGTGTACTCTCCTGATTGACAGAATATCCACTTTTATACAATAATAAAACGATTTCCAAATAAAAAGCCTCAGAGATGAATACCTTGGAGAAAGGCCATTCCTTGAGAAAAGGTGCTAATTGTATTTTCCATGGAGTCCCGCGGCGACACATTGAATATGGAAACCATCTATACAGAAGGGATCAAGGTGACAGATTTGCTCTCAAGCAAATAAGCTTTATATCCAGGCTGTCCTAGGGGGGATACGCCGCAGTAGATAAATGGTGCAAAATTCAGCTGCCAATTTAGTAAAACATCTTAGATTACTGACATGAGACCTTTTCTATTGAGCTTAGGAAGGACAAATGGGGAATATCCGTATTGAGCTTATTTTTCAAGATTTTGTTTGCAAGGCAGAGCTGTTTGATACTAATATTGCGAATCGATTTGCAGACAATCTGCCCTATAATGTCCCCCTTACCTGCTGGGGCAATGAGCTTTATGGGCCAATCCATAAGAATTTGGGCACGGAAAATCCCGTCCAATATATTCCAAAGGGAGGCATAGCCTATACAAACCAGGGCGGTTATGTGTGCATCTTTTTCCATCGCCTGACTAAATGCTCGAATGGGGAATCTTTAATTATCAGGGCATTTGAGGATTAGTGTCTTTTTAGATCTCTTTCCGGACAGGAACTGACTCAAGGAGTTATTTATGGAATATCTTAATGCGGTCAATATAATTACCACTATAGTAATATTACTTATGCTCTATTTTTTAAAGAAACTGTTTTTTGGAGACATCGGAGATAACAGGTTTTTTCACATCATGGCCCTTATAGTGATGGGAGTAGGATTATACCTCTGGAGAAGCGGTGCTGCAGCAAAACTGATTGAAGATATCATGAAAGTTGTTGGACAATAAAGATGTGCATGCTGGGCCTAAAATCCCTTTAAAATATGTAAGGGATTATCATCTATGGAGTCATAAGGGATCACCTGTGCCCATGTAAAAAAATTTTTCATTCACTCTTTCCAATTTATTTTAAATTTGCAAAAAGCAGCTCATCTCCAAAGAATTTGTCGAAAATAATGGTCCAAGAACAATCCAGACACCTGATTAAAGTATTACTTTTCAACATAGATGATCCGCCCGTCATCATGAATACAAACATGGTTGATGATTTTTTAACCCATATATCAAATTATTAGGAAAATATATTTCGTGCCCGATAAAGCAAGTGGTGTTTTTAAATTTACAAAAAAAGGGGGTGGAACGCTCCGCGACCCCTTATTCTCCTTTCGCAGACAGTCCAATGAGGCCATAGTACCGGCTGGAATCGTCCGAAAATATAGACTTGTTGAAGGTGCAATTGTCAAAGGTCCCCTGAAGCCTGGACGCAATGGACCGTTACTCTCCGCAGTGGATTCAATATGCGGTCTCGAGCCTGAGGCCTTTCATAAAAGAAAGCCTTTTGCATCTCTTACCTCTATTAATCCTTGCCAACGGTTTGACCTGGCAGCATCAGAAGAGGCTGGCATGCGGATTGTTGATCTTATGGCGCCTATTGGTAAAGGAACACGGGGCCTTATTATATCCCCCCCCAAGGCGGGGAAGACCATGCTAATTGAGCAGATTGCCGGGGCTATACATAAAAGCGATCCGGAAACCCGGATCATCGCCCTGTTGATTGATGAACGTCCTGAGGAGGTTACATATTTCCGTCGCTCAGTTGAGGCAGAGGTCCTATACAGCAGCAGTGATCAAAGTGTGGAGGAGCACATAGAGCTGGCCGAAATCACACTTGCACACATCCGAACCGAGGTTGAGTGCGGCAGAGATGTGGTCCTGCTGGTAGACAGTCTCACACGCATGGGCAGAGCCTTTAACCTTAAAACCTCAAGATCAGGGTTAACCCTTTCAGGAGGGCTGGGGGCAGGAGCGCTGGAATTTCCACGTAGATTCTTCGGGCTAGCGCGAAACATTGAAGGGGGTGGATCTATAACCATCATTGCCACAGCCCTCGTAGACACAGGCTCTCGAATGGATCAAGTCATCTTCCAGGAATTCAGAGGTACCAGCAACAGCGAAATCCTTCTGGAACGCTCCCTGGCAGAGGCCCATATCTTCCCGGCCATCAACATCAACGCAAGTAGTACCCGTAAGGAAGAACGTCTCTACAGTCCAGAGGAGAGCCAGCGACTATCCCATTTACGACGGATACTGGCAGGCCTGAAACCCAAGGATGCGTTGGAATCTATATTAAAATTGATCGAGAAATATCCCACCAACAAAGAACTAATAATGAACATTCCCCGAGGCACCTAAAGGAGAATTCTGCCCCTTTTCTTTATAAAAAAAACCGCTGCCAATACAGGAAAGGCAGCGGTTATTATCTTATAATTTGATTTTCTACTCCTTGGGCAGAACCAGTGAGTCCATAATAGGTGTCATCTCCTTACCCTGGAAAGCCGGATAATCAGGAGCATACCTACGAATCTTAAACACCGCATTATACTGGTGACCACGCACATCAAGAGGAATTCCATCTCCCTCTCTGAGCTGGCCGTCGCGTGCAACAGGATTTCGGTATTCCCAGACAATATTCCCATCTTTTTCTACTTCCAGGAAATGGCCTACAGTTCCAGCGCAGACCAGGGTATTTCCATTGGGAAGACGAGATGCACCAGAGATCTCTGTAGAGTACATATCCTCTTTAGGTGTAGTTGTATAGATCCAGGTCTGATCCTTGGGTCCCCAGATCTGGCCAGGTTTATATTCAGGGAAAAATCCCTCTTCATCCTGGAGTACATCTATCTCATCCACAGAAGAATATCCCCTCCTGCTACCGTTATTATAAACGAGAAAATTCCCTGCACCAGGACAGTCATCCTCTATCCACTGGGAGTCATGCTGTAAATAAAGCCTCTGATCATCTGCAGATCCACCACCATATACAGCAGGATTGCCCCACCTGTAAAGAAGGTCTCCACCCTTTCCGTATTTTCCGCCAGTACTGCCCTTGGCCTCCTCAGTGGTAGTTGTATGATCAATTATCCAGAACTCGTTCTGTCCACGGGCATTAAGACATATCTGATCAAATTTCGGGTTATAATCAATTGAGTTGGCATGATTCCAAAAGGCAGGAGTACGCCTTCCGCCAGCGTTACAGTCTACCCTGCCTGGATTATCTTTAATAGAACCATAATTGACTACATTTTTATTCCTATCCTGAATAAGATGGTCCCACACTTGCCATTCCCAGACTATTTCAAATCCCTGTGATCCGAATCTCTCTATCTCAATAATTGATTCTGGGAAGAGTGTATCTGATCTCATCATCCCTGCATCAAAACCCGCGGCAATACACTCCGCCTTAGTTTTTAGTTGAACTACCATTACAAGCAGATTTCCATTTGGCATAGGCTCAATATCATGATGTGAGAGCTTGGTATCATCTGAATACCACATGGACCAGACCATATTTCCATCCCAGTCATACTCTTCCATCCTGCCCCCCTCACCACCACCAATAAATGACTGATTCTTGGTAAAGCAGCAACGCAGCAGGTTTCCGTTCTCCAGGAGATATACTGACTGACCAGGCTCATATTCACTGGTCCACTCCTTATAAACCTGACCCGACATACTCATTAAATATGTCTTCTCATAATGCTTCGGGGCAAACAAGGTATAACCATTATATACTTTATCCTTATCATACTTTATAAGTCCCAGCTGCTGGAAAACCGGGCCGGTTGGGATAACCCTGTTATTACGACCTTTGCCGCCGCCTCTGTTTCTATTACCGCCTTTGCCGCCGCCTCTGTTTCTATTATCACCTTTGCCGCCGCCTCTGTTTCCATTATCACCTTTGCCGCCGCCTTCTCGGTTTCTGCTGTCAGCGATCCTATCGTCCCTTTCACTGTCCTTATCAGACTGTTGAGATATGGTTTGATCCGGCGAGGTGAAAACACACGAAACACAGACCATCAATAAAAGACAGATAATTGCAACAGACCAGTTTTGAAAACCATCTTTGACCTTCATAGAATTCCTCCTTAAAAAACCAAAATTTATAAGCTCAGTATAATCTCACTGACTAAAAGATATTGAACATGCTGAAACCCGATCTTCACTTAAAACACAAGCCATCCGAGACTAAATCTTTCTGCATATTAATCAAAAAAAACAGACTTATTCAGGGATCAGCATCCATAAGTTGGTATTATATATCACACAAACATGAACCCAAAATGAACTAACTCCAGGGATCAATAATATTTCTTTTTAATTCCAAGCATTTTAAAAATGGTCCAACCTGTGGTTGAATAATAAATTGAAAGCAGTAACTACATTAAAATGCTCAATGGAGCAGAAGTCCTGTCATGGTTACATGGGTGACATAAAAATAATATTCAAAAAACCCAAAAGCATACTACCCGGGCCCTGGAATGCCTTTGAATCTCTGAATTTATCAGGCCAACTGTTTTTCCGGGGGTATTCCCCTTTTTCGGCCTATTATTGTAAATTCTTTAATATTAATTTTATTCATTCATATA
>JAFDJA010000141.1 GCA_019307745.1 Deltaproteobacteria bacterium
GATCCCCCCGAACAGTATGGAAATCCCAAACAATGTCCAGACTACAGACCGTTTTAGCAAAAAGATATCCCTTGAAATGGGTTTCACCTTATCCTGTTTTATTTTCTCTATGACGCTTTTACTTACATCAGTCATGACACTATACCTCAGAATCCAAGTGATAATGTTGTGCCACCTTTTTAAACTTCACTTTTGCCCGGTTAATTAAAGTCGCTACTGTGCCTGAAGGCATTCGAAGGATGTCGCTTATCTCATTATAGCTTTTTTCTTCCAGAAAACGCAGGACAAGCACATCTCTATATTTAACAGGCAGTTTATTCAGGGCCTTCCTTACCTGCCTGGCCGAGTCTAATGATGTATATTTCACATGAGCATCATCAGATATCAGTCCCGCCAATATATTTACATCTTTGTCTGTTCCCAAACGGACCATCCCCGAACTGATCCTGTTTTTATAGTAATTATTAATGATCTCATTACGGGCTATTCGATATATCCAGCTTGAAAACTTTAATTTTTGATCAAAACCGTTCAGATTCAGATATACCTTAAGAAAAATTTCCTGAAGAATATCCTCTGTCTCCTGCTGACTAACCTTTGTCATGCGGTTAATATATCGCAAAATCTTCAGTTCATATCTCTTTATCAGATAATAAAAGCAGTCCTCATCCTTGAGTGAGCACTTAACCAGCTCTTCATCTAATTTTTTCTCATGGTTTTCCATCAAATCTCATCTTTGATATATGGGAAACTTCGGTAAGGCTATATATTACCTGAATTCCGTGGAAAGCAACATCAGATAAATAGTACACAATTCCATGAATAAATTAATTTTACCATCAATTTAATCTGCATTCCATAATATTTCAGTCTAAATACAGATCAAACTTCTTTATTACAGGATAAAATTGTTTGATTTCAAATTATAAGACGCACTTTAATCCTTTACAATCTTCCGGCATTTCACCTGAACCCTCTAATCCTCTAATTCTCACACCCTTATATTCGATCAACTCCTTTTTAGATTATTCTGAAATATTATATTTTTAGTACTATCTATATATCTGGTAATACAGGTCATCCAAAGATTTTCTTTCATTTTTAAAATACTCAAACATAACCATGATAGATCATTTTAAAAATGGATCATTTATGATATCGTTCTCCAGAACAAAGCGAACAGGGGGAAGGAATGACAAATTCTATACAAGACAGACAGACCAGAGATATTTTTTTCTCGCCACACATTATCAATATCCCGCTATATTTATTATTGACGATTGTAACACTAGGCATTTTCAATCTATACTGGAATTATCGTCAAATGAAGGCATGCAATGATATGCTGAAAAGAGATGCCTTTATTTTCTGGTTGTGGTTTCTTCTTTGTCTTCTTACTTTTGGTCTGTGGCACATATATTATCAATACAAAATGGGGTCCGCGATTGTTGAAATCCAGGAAATTAAAAACATCAGAACTTTTGATAACCTCCCTTTACTGAGCACCCTGCTCACAATTTTCGGATTAACAATAATTACTGACTGCATACACCAGAATGAAATCAACAAACTTGCCAAAATGCCCAATTGAGAATAATAAAATCAAGTGTCCTCTAAATAACCGGCAATCATTCCATCATCCCGTCTTTGGCATCATTAACACATATCCACCTGACCATAACTTCTCTCTCACATAAGAAAATATGCGGACATATATTTTTTTTCAAATTACTATTCAGGTTTTTATTTTTCTGAATATGTGTTAATATTCGTCACTTTTAAAAAGTTAAACCAAAATAAATTAAAAAATCCCTTTACATTTTTTTTCAACACTGTACATTTAAATTCTCTATTGATAGCTCAGAAGAGGGTTTAATATTCCAGTCAAGCTCATACCTTCTTCTTTTTAAAAGCTATAATCAATATCAAAAGGAGGTGAATAATTTATCAGGTGGTAGGTGTATTCCATGTCAACCTTTTAACTGGTAAAGGAGGATAGTCATGAGAAAATCTGCTATTATGGTATTTGTATTGGTATTGTTTTCTGCTTCCATGGCCTTTGCAGTCCCTGAAGAAAACTGCGGTTGTGGACTTGGTTCAATGATTCTTGAAGGTCAAGATGGACTCATTAGCCAGCTTGCTGCCACAGTCACAAATGGTATTTCAGGGAACCAGACATTTGGCATCACAACAGGCACTCTGGGATGTGAAAAAGCAGACTCTATTGTAATGAATGAAAAGGTAAACATCTTTGTGGCCGAAAACATGGACAATCTGGCCATTGATATCGCCTCTGGCCAAGGGGAAACCCTTGATGCTCTGGCTGATATTGCAGAGGTCTCCTCAGAAAAAAGGGCAGAACTCTATGCGTCACTACAAAACAATTTTGATGATATTTATTTCTCAGCAAATGTAACCAATGAGGATGTTTCCTCCAAGGTTATAAATATCATCGCACAGATCTAATATTTTTATGCTATTCCCAAATTCGCCTTCCGGTCGAATAACATTCTCCTCCGGGAGGCGATTTTATTGAAAATAATCTTTTACTGGCATATGTATTTACATGTCATTTCAGCTCTATTCTATTCCAAACAATAAATTCAATTGGGAGCACTTTTGATTATTAATCCTGTACCTTATATGAAAAGTGACAACAAACATTAGAACATTGAATTTTTATCCCTTCAAACACATCAACCATCTTCTGTTGTTAATAACCCTTTTTATTTTCAATTTCCCAATACCAGCTAATGCTGTCCCCTCTTCAGGCGATTCTACTTATATTGACTATTTGCTTGATCTGGCCAGCCAGAAAAACCTCCATGAACAAAGATACTGGCGGGTACTGCTCCACTATAAACAAACCCCTTTCGGAGTGAAAAGCCTGATTGATGATCCGAACTTCTTTTTGTGCACAGAAGGAAAAACCAATCCTAAGGCTGAACTTGAGGAGTCAATCAGGTCCTTTTTCGGGAAAAACAATGGGAAATCTGACTTTCAAATCTGTCAGTATATTGCCAGATATACATGGCTCAAACAGGAACTAGAGGTTGATGAGTCCATTACTCCCATATACAGGTGTGAAGAGCTGGACCATCTGACGCCTAAGTCAGCAACACTTATCTTCCCTACATATTATATGAATAGCCCTGCATCTATGTTTGGACACACTCTTATTAACATTGAAACGTTTTACTCAAGCAAGCTCTTGACCAACTCGGTAAACTACTCTGCATTTACCGGCGAAACAAATGGTTGCGTATTCGCCTTTAAAGGGATCTTCGGATTATATAAGGGGTATTTCTCCATTCTTCCTTATTATAAAAAAATTCAGGAGTATAGTGATATTAGTCAAAGAGACATTTGGGAGTACAGGCTTAATCTTTCTGAGAAGGAAGTACAAAGGATGGTTCTCCATATAAGGGAGCTGCAGAATATCTATTCTGACTACTTCTTTTTTGATGAAAACTGCTCTTACAACCTACTGTTTCTCATAGAGGCTGCAAGACCATCTTTGGACCTGACAGGCAACTTTCATCTGAATACCATACCCGTTGATACGGTAAAGGTGATTGAAAGGGCTGGGATCATAGATTCTGTGGAATATAGGCCTTCAAAGGCATCAAAAATCCGCCAGAAAATATCTCTGTTAAATGCTAAGGAGCAGGAGATAGCGCTTAATATAATTAATAGGGAGAGGCCTCCAGAATATATCCACGAACATGATTTAAGCAGAGAAGATAAGATAAAGATAATTGATCTTATTATTGAATATGTAGGATATCTATATTCAAAAAAAAAATTAGACCAGGGTGAATATCAGAAGATTTTTTTAAGCTCTTTGAGCTTACGAAGTAAACTTGGCACTATAGATAAAGATAAGATCTATAGTGTGCCCAAACCTCCCATGCCCAATACCGTACATGATTCTAACCGTTTGGGAATCGGATTTGGAAATAGCAGAGACCTCTCATTCTATGAGATGATTTACAGACCCGCATTCTGTGATCTTCTGGACACTGATTATGGCAAAAACAATGGTGTACAGATCAAATTCTTTGATCTCAGATTCAGGTATTATCCCTCCAGACACAGGCTGGAACTGGATAATGCAGACATTATAGATATTATTTCTATTTCCAGTAGAGACAGATTCTTTAAGCCTGTATCATGGAAGGTGAATTTCAGCGCGGGCAAAGAGTTTATGGAGGATGAAGCTGGACTTGTGTACAGGCTTAATACTGGAGGGGGACTAGGATATTACAACGACTATATAGGACGCTACTACATCCTTGCAGGGCCTGACCTGGAATACAGCAATGGATTGGACAAGAACTATGCCGTAGGTGCAGCTCTTTTTCTGGGAACAGTCAAAGAGCTCTCCCCCTGGTGGAAATGCAGTCTGTCAGCAAGTCATAGCACTTTCGAATATGGTGACAGACACAAATCAGATCGGATATCTCTGGAGCAGAATTTCAAACTGGAAAAAAACCAACATCTGAGGCTGGAGCTTACAAGGGAAAAAAACTTTGATATTTATAATACAGAGACAAAACTGAGCCTCAATTTTTATTTTTAATGATAGCGGCTAATTAAATTTCAGAAATTTCAGACATTAAAAGGAAAATTCAAGTCTAATCGTCTGTTATTGTCAGGATCTTACCTGGATTCAGGATATTGTTTGGATCAAATGCCCTTTTCAGCCGGCACATCAGGTCAAGGGTAGCCCTGGTAAATTCCATATCCATATATGGCGCCTTGGTTATGCCCACACCATGCTCCCCGGTAATAGTGCCGCCCATTTCCAATACCCTTTCAAAGAGCTCCCTTACCGCAAGTTCAGCGCGTTCAACCTCATCCCGGTTCTCCTTATCCAGCATTATATTAACATGGATATTCCCGTCACCCGCATGACCGAAGGCTGGAATGGGGAGATCGTGTCTCATGCTCAAATCACCAAGAAATGACACCAAATCTGCCAGACGGCTCCTGGGCACTACTACGTCTTCATTTATTTTACCCGGGCGAAGCTTTAACAGAGATGGTGAAACCTCTCTTCTTGCTGCCCAGAGCTGTTCAACCTCTTCTTTATCCGAAGCAACGTCAAACCTGATCGCCCCTGTTCCGAGACATGCGTCTTTTACCTTTTCCGCGTCCCCGTCAACAAGCACCTCATCACCGTCTACTTCAATAAGGAGCATTGCGTTGGCATCCACAGGGATCTCAATTCCCATCTCTTCACGCACGCAGTCAATACTCAACCTGTCCAGAAATTCAAGGGTGGTTGGGACAACTTTCTGCTTGATAATACTGGACACGGTCTGAACGGCTAGAGAAAGTTCAGGGAAAAATGCGACCATACTCTTTTTCGCAGCAGGCTTGGTAATAAGGCGAAGGATGATGCCTGTAATTATTGCCAGCGTCCCTTCAGATCCGACAAGAAGCCGGGTCAGGTCATAACCTGCCACCCCTTTTGCTGTCTCCACGCCGGTATTGATAATCTCCCCTGTGGGAAGGACCGCGGTAAGTCCCAGCACATAATCCCTGGTAACTCCATACTTAACAGCCCTGAGACCGCCTGCGCATTCCGCCACATTACCGCCGATTGTGGATGTCTCAAAACTGGCAGGATCAGGGGGATAAAACAGCCCTACCCTTTCCACCTCCTCCTGGAGACGGGCCGTTATGACCCCTGGCTCCACCCTCGCGATAAGGTTGTCCTGGTCGATAGAGAGAATTCGGTCCAACCGTGTCATGGAGATGACCAGTCCTCCATTCACGGGCAAGGCGCCTCCGCTCATACCTGTACCCGCCCCTCTTGGAATTGCAGGGAATTTCTCCATATTGGCAAGGGCAAGTATCTGTGAGATCTCTTCTGTGTCAGCAGGATATACCACGGCATCAGGCATAAACTTCATCTTTGTGCCGTCACTGGCACAGGCCAAAAGATCCTCGTAATTCAGGAAAAAATGATCAGGGCCAACGATTCTGGAGAGTTCTTTGAGCGCGCCTGAAGGAATCATGAGGATACCAGAACTCGACCTTTTAAGGAGTGCCGGAGGGTCGCCGGATCCATATACCTCAATGTGCTGCCCATGGGCACACCCAATGCGATCCTTGAGATATTCACACCTATGCCGGAAAGGAGGTCTACAACATATGACGCTGTTGTCTCTCCCTGTGTGGTGGGATTAGTGGCAAGGATAACCTCTTTTATATCCTCTTTTTCAATACGGCCAACCAATTCCCCTATCTTTAGATCTTCCGGTCCAATACCGTCAAGGGGGGAAAGCACCCCATGCAGAACATGATAACGGCCGTTAAAGCTCCCGGACTCCTCAATTGCCAGTTGATCGCCCGGACCTTCTACAATACATATCACCCCATTGGCTCTGCGATTGTCCCTGCAGATAGAACAAAGATCATTGTCGGAAAAATTAAAACAGACCTGGCAAAACTTGATCTTCTCCTTAACCTCCAAAAGGCTCCTGGCAAGGTCATGGGCAAGCCCTTTCTGATTCTTCAGAACATACAGGGCCACTCGTGTCGCGGACTTCTGGCCGATACCGGGTAACCGGGTAAATTGCTGTATAAGGTTTTCCAGAGATTTTGGATAGATGTCCATAGTGTAATAAGGCTAAAAAATTATCACCTGAATTTCACGCCAGCTGTCATAATGTGACGCTGAAGGCTGATACAATGTTCAGGCCCTGACCTCTCTACATCAGTCCCGGAATATTAGGCAGATTCATTCCCCCGGTGAGTTTTCCCATCTCATCGGCAGACATCTTCTTTGCCCGTGCAATACTGTCATTCACTGCTGCCAGAATAAGATCCTGCAACATTTCAATATCTTCAGGATCAACCACTTCCGGATCAATGTTTATTGATTGGATCTCCTGATGACCGTTAGCGACAACTGTTACCATTCCACCGCCAGCAGAACCCTCAACGGTCTTTGATCCCAACTCCTCTTGTATCTTGGCCATTCTGGACTGAAGCTGCTGGGCCTGCTTCATCAGGTTGTTCATATTTGGCATATTTTTCATACTACTACCCTCCTTATATTTTCTGAAACTTCCAAAAGATCATTTATATTCACCCGAGCCAGCCTCAAAATAGTCAATTCTGTTCAAAGTCAATAAAGACAAGAACTTTAATACAGAAATATTCCTGATATTTTGAGGATTAAAATTTGAGCCTGACACAAAATAAGGCAAAACAGGATCTTTTAAAACGTCTCACATGGTTGCTATCTCTTTTTTGATGGGGTCTCGCCCACCACCTCGCCCTTAAAGACCTTCACAACATCCTGCACATAGGATGGCAACTCCGGATGATCTGGTTGCAATGGCCCAGGGCCGTTTTTACTTTCTGTCTTATCATCTGTTTTTCGCGCTCCTTGAATCGGAGCTGTAATCCTGACCTGGATCTTCTTTTTAAAATACTTCCTGCAATAATCCAGAAACCTGTCCATCCTCTCTTGATCATCAAGATATGCGGATGATAAAAAACTGTTGCCTCTTGTGAGTTCAAGCACACTTCCGGAAAAATTGACCAGGCCCCACTCCTTCAACATATTGGCCATGGTTTTGTTTTCGGATGCAATAAAAGTCAGAAGCCCGTCCCACCCTTGTAAGTCGGAAGGCAGATCCTCTTCCCTGGGATCGGGTTTCGTCGCTTCCGGTTCTTTGTTCTCCCATGAATTGTCAGGTTCGGAGACCTCTCTGGTAGAGGCAACGGGCTGTTGAGAGGATGGACAATCGGAAAAAGAAACGGATGATATCCTTTTTTCAAGGTCCTCGATCTTTTTAATCAACTCCTCAAAGGACAGGAGCCCCCCTAGCCTGCACAACTTGACCATTATCGTCTCAAGTACAAGTCTTGGATGAGATGAAAATCTGAGGTCCTCTTCGCGCGCGATAAGCATATTAAGGGTCTGATGAAGTCTTTCAGAACCTGCCTGTTCCGCCTGGCGTTTGAGATTGCTGATATCGTCATCAGTCATGTCAAGGAGTCCCTTATCAGGGGCAGCGATACAGACCATCAAATTTCTGAACTGGTCCATTATGCCACGGTAGAACTCTTTTATATCATAACCATAATTGTAGATCCTGTCCACGATCTCTATACACTTTCC
>JAFDJA010000265.1 GCA_019307745.1 Deltaproteobacteria bacterium
GCGTGCTTAATCCATATAGCATTTGATAAACTGTTTCGAAAGGAGAAACTGGTCCATATCTCCCTGGAAGATGGACCGGAAAAAGTGACTTCCTATTACAATGTCATCTTTTATGATCTTGTAAAAGCCCTTAATATGGATAATGAATCTGAGATCAGGATGATACTTGAGAGAAACAGGATGATTCTGGCCTATTTGAATAAAAGTTTTGAGATAAAACGTCTAAAGGAAAACTTGAAAAATCTAATTGAACATATTGATTTTACACCAGATACACTAATAGTTGATGGCCTTGATTTCGAGAAGGCAGGAAGGAAAATTTTTGAAGATATTAAGGAGGTCGCCACAGAACTTAATGTAGAGATATGGTTTTCCGCCCTCAGTCATAGGCATATTGTAGATGTCAATGAGAAGGGAATCCCTTATCCATGTAACCTGCTGGATGATTTTTTCAATATTATTATTCAGTTGCAACCCACCCAATCAGGAATCTCTCTGAGACTTTTAAAGGATCACGACAATCAGGTATCGTCCGATGCCAGTGTCCGACTCGATCCAAACACCTTTTTAGCTTCAGCTTAGATAAAACGTTTACCCTGAGTTGATCGAAGGGGCCGAGATGAAAGCTTAATCATGGGACACAACACGAGTAAAGGGTAAGGTATGTTATCTGATAACAGGCAATCCATCCTTAAGGTAATCTGTAGCAGTCGAATGCTGGTGGCCCTTATTATGGGTTTTGCCTGTGGTCTGCCGCTCCTTCTGACCATCTCTGTATTACAGGCTTGGATGAAGGAAAAAGGGGTGGATTTGACGGTGATTGGAATGATGGCTCTGGTGGGCCTGCCCTATACCTTGAAATTCCTCTGGGCTCCCTTTTTAGATCGTTTTACTCTGCCCTTCCTAGGCCGGAGACGCGGATGGTTACTCATAGCTCAGGTGGCATTGATTTTTTCCATCGGAGGCCTGGGTTTCACCGACCCAGGGAGTAGTCTATGGACGGTGGCCTTTGCAGCCTTTCTGGTGACCTTCTTTAGCGCATCTCAGGATATTGTGGTGGATGCCTACCGTAGAGAAGATTTTCCTGATGAACAACTGGGCTTTGCCTCTTCTTTGTATATCAACGGTTACCGGGTGGGAATGCTCCTGGCTTCCGGGGGTGGCCTGATCATGGCAGATCATATACCGTTTTCCATGGTTTATCTGATCATGGCTGCTTGTATGTTGCCAGGTGTTATGACCACAATACTTGCCCATGAGCCTGAGATCACCGAAAAAAAACCGGAAAGTATGAAGGAAGCGATTTTCGATCCCTTAGTGGAATACTTCGCACGGGAAGGAGCTGTCTGGATACTTGCCTTCATCCTCTTATACAAGATAGGGGATACAATGGCCAGCTCCATGACCACACCTTTCTATCTCGATATCGGATTTTCAAAAACAGAGATCGGGACAGTGGTGAAATTTTTCGGTTTCTGGGCCACAATCATCGGGAGCCTTTTAGGGGGAATTCTCATGTTCCGCCTTGGAATCAGCCGATCCCTTTGGGTTTTTGGTTTTCTTCAGGCCATATCCACAGCATGCTTCGCCCTTCTTGCACGAATAGGCCACAACGTTCCTGCTCTGTCCGGCGTTATTGCTTTTGAAAATCTAAGCAGCGGCATGGGAACTGCTGCATACGCGGCATTCATGGCCAGTATCACAAATAAAAGATTTACTGCCACACAATATGCGCTTCTCACAAGTCTAATGGGTGTTCCCAGGGTACTGGCCTCGGCTCCCACAGGTTTTCTTGCGAAAAACCTGGGCTGGGAATCCTTCTTTATATCCTGCACTCTAATAGCTATTCCTGGAATATTGCTTCTGCTGAAATTTGCACCGTGGAATTCAAATAAGATGACAGAAGCCCCATTAACAGCATCAATGTCTAGATAGTGGCGCATTGAAAGACTCAGGCGCACCTGATGGCGGTCTACTCAGGTGGATAGACTGAAGGTAGAGGGCTAATAGGGACAAATGATGCGTGATCACACAAAACTTCAGGCATTTGAGTTGGCTGAAGGAGTTAGCAATATTAGTTTAGCGAAGCTTTTGGGCTTCTTGAGCAACTAGGATTCATCTTTGATTGCACCAACGATAGTCGAAACCGATAAGATCTTGAATGGCTTGATTCGATCGTTCCGAGATAATTGAAAAATACTTCAGCCTTCAGTCTTCAGCCTAAATAGCTGGACAGTTACTATTTCCCCAAAGTGGTATTCTCAGATTTAAGGAGTTTGAATACTATTTTAAAATGATGATATCTGTGGATTGAATTGCAGGTCTAATTCTGTTATAGTCCCTGACTTTAGTTGTCAGATAATCGCAAATGCCATCCCGTTAACGCAGGATAAATATCAACTGTACTATGTTCCTAGGGGAAAAATCTGTGTATGCCTGGGTGTGTCTGCGATTTCGCTATTTTTTTAAATAATGAGAGATAGAGGTTTAAAAGGGCGTACAATTGAAAAAAGGAGAGATGAAGATCGGACGGAATGATCCCTGTCCCTGTGGTAGTGGTCTTAAATATAAGAGATGTTGCCTGGGTAAAGACCTTGCTGGATCGGAGAATATCAAACAGAAGTATTTGCGGGAACACAAAATTCGCCTCAAAGAGAGAGGTGATATTGAGGCTATTAAGAGGGCTGGTAGTATAGCCATTAATACCCTTAATATGGTAGAGGAAAAGATCGGGCCGGGTATAACCACGGATGATATCAATACGCTCGTTCACCAATTCACCATACAGCATGGAGCAAGGCCGGCACCCC
>JAFDJA010000035.1 GCA_019307745.1 Deltaproteobacteria bacterium
GGCACATACCTGACAGCCTTGTCCAGGTGATCTGCCGCTAGTGACAGTTCACCCTTTTCTACACACCTGTCTGCGTACAGGCTATTAAGGCCGGAGATCAGGCGCAAGCCTGCAAAGTAGAGCAAAATCAAAGTGATAAAAAAGACAAGACCGCAGAATATGAGACGTACAATAATAGACGGGGGTATTATCTTTTTTTTTGAGAAAGTCTGGTCCATAAAAAAAAGAAAAAGGTTTTATATGATAATTTCCCGGCCTGGTTTTAAAACCTGTCACCAGTTCGTGGATCCCATTCGACACACACAGGCTGACACAAAAATTACATTCCCGGAAATAATACAACAGACCTCAGAATTTCAAAACATTGCTCTTCAACCGGTTATGCAAAGATTTCGCGCACAGCTCCACACCTCGAGTTACATCAAACAAAGCTGATATGATGATATAAATTCAGGGTATTTTATCCGCAGAATCCGGTGGATATTGAATTCGGGCATCAAATATCAGAAATCAGTATTCATCCTGTAGTGAATACTGATCTATACGAGGAAAAACTGCCAACAATCCTAAATATTTCAGTAATACTTATAACTGTAAATCCCTTCTCTTCTCATAACCGCCTGATTAAGCACCACTCCGATGATGTTGGCATGAGCCGTAATAAGCTGATCCGCCGTTCTTTTTACTATCTCGCGGTTCACGTATCCTGCCCTGACAACAAATACAACACCATCAGTCTGAGGGGCCAGCAGGAGAGCGTCACTTGCGGGGAGAATGGGAGGAGTGTCGATCACGATAAAATCAAACTTTTTTTTCAGATACTGCAGGAGAAATAAAAATGTGTCAGATCCCAAAAGTTCTGATGGATTTGGAGGTATGGTACCGCTGGGCAAAAGAAACAGATTGTCAACCCGGGTCTCCACAACAGCAGAATCTATCTGCTCTTTCAAATACAAAAAGTTCTCGTCCCCAATAATGGACTCTTTATAGAGTTTATTCATATCAACGGAGTTAGAAAAGACGGATTCGGGATCTGATTTATACTGCCCATGAAACTCAAACCTTCCTTCCTTGAACTGCTGTGCGACGTGAAGGGCTTCCATAAGATGTATATTGATCAAGTGTGCCATGTCCTCCTGTTTGATAAGTCCCAGATTAACAAGAATAGAACCAAGCTTCTGTCCTGTACTTTGATGCCTGGACATGGCTCTGATCATCTCTTCCTGTTTGACTAAACCATTTTTAACAAGATTGGTGGTCAACCTCTTCTCAGCGGACCTTGTAAGCCAGACCACGTCTTTCAGCTCCCCCTTTATAAACACGAGATCAACTTTATGATCATTGCCAATGAGATGGAGGCATCCTGTCTTTTTCTGCTGGCTTATAAGCCTGAAAAGATCAGACACACTGTATTGGGACAGGGATCCAATGCTGATATCCACGCCGAACAAGCTTGTTATAATGCCTGTAAGCCCCGGGGAGTCATGGGTGGTAGCAAAATTTGAAAGAAAGGGGTTTCTCAGGTCAGCATCGATCATCAATACGGTCTTGTCGGACTGGGCCATTGCATAGGAAAGGTTGGCTACAATGGAGGTCTTTCCCTCGTCCTGGTTTGAACTAGTCACCAGCAGACATTGAAATTTTTTTTCCATAAAGGAAAACTGGATATTTGCCCGCAGGTTACGAAATGCCTCCGCGAATATAGATTTTGCCGGATAATCCCTGAGAAAAATTCTTTCCAGATCGCCAAAGTCCCTCGCCTGCTGTTTGCTCCTACTCATAATAATTTCCTTTGAAAAGACATGATAGATTAAGCCTGTCACCTAAAAACGCGTGGTATTCCATCAACTCTCTTCAGTCTCATTTGAGAGGTCTCCCACAGGGACTACAGAGAGTACTGGAAGGTTAAGGTACTTCTCAATATCTTCCTCTGTTCGAAGTGTCTGATCCATATATTCCAGTAAAAAAGAGATCCCCACTCCGGCCATAAGGCCGAAAATGATACTGAGAAGAAGATTCATCTTCTTTTTGGGGAGTATGGGATTTGAAGGTGTAACAGCCTCCCCCGTTATTCGTATATTGGAGGAATAGCCAGAGCTGGTTACATTGGTCTCCTTTACCTTGGATAGAAGTGTCTCATACAGCTTCTGATTTGTCTGGACATTCCTCTGCAGGATGACATACCTTAGCTCCTTAGCGTTGATGTCCATGGCTTCCTTTTCAAAATCAGTTATGGTATCAAGAAGCACCTTCTCCCTTACAATGAGTACTTCCCTTGCAGCCTGCATCCCTTCTATCTCCCTGGAAATCTCCTGTTCGAGCGTTTCTAAGATATTGGCTTTCTTTGTGTTTATCTGCTCCATCTTGGGATGACTCGATTTATAAACCTGGCTGAGGCGCGAAAGCTCCACCTCCTGTTCCAGGAGCTGGCTGTAAAGTTTTTCTATAAGGGAATTACTAACCAGAGTACGGGCGTAGATGAGACTATCCTTTTCACTGAAAGATCTTTCCAGCTCAGTCAACTCGGCGCCGATTTCAAGCCTGCTGTTCCTCGCCTCAATATAGGCGTCATTAAACTCCTCAATTTTCTGGCTGATGATATTCTGACGGCCTTCTATGGAGAAAATCTTCTCAGCCTGCTTGAACTCCAGGAATTCCTGCTCAGCATCCTCGAGCTTCTTTTTTATCTCATACAGCTGATCACCCATCCAGGAGACGGTGTTCTTTGAGTATTTCAGACGGTTGGTGATATCAAACTCGATATAGACCGCGGCCACAGTATTGGCAATCTCCCGGGCGAGTTCCGGGTTGTTGTCCTTCACATTTATATTCAAAAGACGGGTATCCCTGACCTCTTCTATGGTTATTTTCTGTTGCAGGGCTATTATGAGACGCTCCTGCATATCCTCGATGGTCAGCACCTCCTCTTCCCTTGAAAGAATCAGGCTCAGGTTCTTTTTAAATCGAGCCAGTAATATCTTCCAGGGCCTGGTCTCCATCCCCTGCTTCTCTCTGACTTGGTCGAGTTCAAGCTTTCTGATAAGCTTTAACATGACCTCCCTGGATTTTATCAGCTTGAAGTGAGTTTTAAAAGTCATGGACTGGGACAGATAGCTCTCATAGTCCATTCTCTCGCCTGTCAGGGGAGAGACTGTCTGCTCCTTATCTATGACCAGTGTGGCAGTGGCCTGATACACAGGCGTGGTCAGAAATGTTAAAATCATCACTAAGGTTACAATGATTAAAAAGGTTGGGATTATTGTCCATCTATGCTTATATAGGATCTCGTAATATTCATATAGGTTTCGTTCAGATAGGTCTATTGTTTCATCTGCTTCAAAGTTCATACTATCTCCCGATTAACACTATTTTGATCTATGCGATTATAACCATGACTCTGGTATGTGGACTCGGTCGCCGGGCTGGAGTTCTATATCGAGAATCTCTCCTTTTTTTACCCTGTTAAGATCAATCTCAAGAACTGATTGCTTATCCCCCTGCTGACGGATAACCCTGGCACGGTTAGGTGCCGAATACTTACCAAATCCCCCTGCCATTATGCACGCGTTAAGTGCGGTAATACCGGTCTGATAATCGAAAACCCCTGGTTTCATAACCTCTCCTTCCACATATATCTTGGATTCTCCCAGATCAATGGCCTGATCATGCGGTATATAGATCACATCACCTGCCTTCAGGATCAGGTTATGGCTCATGTCCCCTTTGTCTAAGAGACTCTTAAGGTCGACCTTAATGGGTTCTGCTGAAGAGAACAGGGGGCCGCCTGCCTTGGAGTTAGGCTCATTGGCGGGACTAGGCGTACGCAGCACATAGGCGACATTCCCACAATCTGCAGTTACGCCTCCTGACTTGGCGATCAGCTCCATTAAAGAGGTAACCGCTGTCATTTCATATTGTCCGGATGTCCTAACAGCCCCGGAAATATAAAACCGGAGGCTGTGATATTCCTTGATAATGATGTTCACTTCAGGATTGACAAAATAGTCTCGGGCAAGGGGTGCGATAATCTCAGACTCAAGCTCAGGCACAGTAAGCCCCCCTGCCTTCAGAGGGCCAATAAACGGGACATTGACCATCCCCTGGCTGGAGACAGTCATATCTGCCTGAATCTGTTTTTCACCACCCGCATAAACAATAAGGGAAAGCACATCACTGGGACCTATGGAATATTCTGTTTTTTGAGACAGACATGGAGAGATATCAGCCAGAAATATCAAACAGGCAGTTATTATCAGGACAGGAGTATTTTTAAAGAAGAATTTTTTCATGTCTCAGACCTCAGAATTTGTACTTACAGTATTAGCTGCTCTGCCCTGGCACAGGAAGCAAAACAGCATGAACATTAAAAAACTTCAATACACTCATATAGGGTGATTGACATGCCCGTTCAATTTATGAGGCGACTGAAAAACACATTATAATGGCCTATAAAAATTGACTCAAAGGGTAAAGGATAAAACATGGGTCTGGTTCTTCGCATATATCCACACCCCCGTTTTCAGGAGGAAGAGGGCTGTGAGTATACAGGTATAATTTGTCAAGTTAAAAAATAATTTCAACTGTGATCCTTTTATATCCATTGTCATAGTCCCTGCCGGGACTGTTTGATTCTCTTTCCTGTTTACCCGCGGCCAGGGAAGCAGTGAACCAATAATTAAAGATATATCCAAGATTGACCTCCATAGTGGTGTTTTCATCATCACGTGGACCACTCTTATAATCACTCTCCTGTTTGCGCCACTTGAGGCCTGCAGTAACTCTGGTCATTAAGGTATATAGCGCGCTAACCTCAAGCACATCAGCGCTAAGCTGTGATGTCGCTGCATAGTCTCTGCTCTTGTCAATGGTGAGCCACTCATCATATATCAGCCTGGCCCTATAGACAGTCTGATCAAAGTCATTTAAAGTATTCCCTTCAAAGGTCCTGTCATGGATCCCCAACGCAAGGCCCAGGTTGACCTTGCTGAAATCCCCGTTAAAGACAAGCCTTGTCACCTTTGACTGGTAATCCGGAGTGTTCTTGCTGTAGTCCATGTCCAGTTGCTTATACTCAAGAGCAAGAGAGGCTGTATCTGAGATACTATATATTAGCCTTAGAACCGGTGATTTAAAATCATAGTCTTCCCCTGTAACACCGGAATCATAATCTGTATCGGAAATCATATATTTTACTCTGATCGAAAATTTCTGGCTGAAACTCCAGGTAAGTTCAGGGATATACCTGTTCATAGTATATTTAGTCCTGGCAGTGGGGTCGCCGTGCTTGTCAGCAACTGCGGCATTTCTGGTCTTGTTAAAGGTGCCGTTAAAGGCCATAGCCAGCCTGGGATTCAACTCGGTGCTGGCCCCGTATAGAGCCGTATGGCCTGTAAAGCTATCATCCACCGCAACGCCGCTGTAGTCATAACGGTTCAGGCTATAATCAATATATATATTGCTCTGATCTGTATCATAATTAAAGTCAACCGCGGGCTGAATAAGCATAGTGGCAATATCTTCTTCCTTTGCAACACCGGAAACACCGGAGTCAACTTTATAAAAGTTATCGTCAATTCTCCTGCTAGTTGAAATTTTCGGATCAATTGTAAGGTCTCCCGCCCAAAGACCTGTACACGGAAACGCACCTATAACAAGACTTATAATACCAATATACAATAGCGGCCTGTAATGAATATTCATTCTCCTTCCCTGTTTTTCATTAAAAATACTACCCCGTTTGGACCTATAACTCATCTGCCATAATAATATCAGACCCTTGTATATAAAATACATTCAGCCTGTTTACATCCGTGCCCCGAAAATCATGCTGAAACTATATGGGGCTGGCTGCTCGCCCGTCATCCACGGTAGGAGGCTCATACGCCTCTGCCATACTTTCAAAAACAACTGAGACCAGATCCTCTATTCCATCAAGCTCCGCATTTATAAGCGCCACAATCAGGTTGTTAATGGCATTGCCTTTTGCCACACTGGCCCATTCAAACTCTGCCATCAAATTGACGGAGTTAACAGCCCTGAGGATCTTTTGAAATGAATCCAGGGCCTGTCCTGCTGCGGCCTCTGCCGCAAGCCTGTCATCAGAATTCTCGGCAGCGGCAATCAGGGCCTTTGCAACCCTTGCCAGGGCATTATATGCCGCGGCAGCATCTATTGCCTTGGAAACTCTTTCATACACAGCAACAATATATATAACGTCTGCTTGCGCCACACCTCCTGCTATGGCCTTTAAAATACTCGCTGCCATTGTTGTCGCTTCAACCTTTTTCCCGGCAAGGTCTATTTCTGTCGGATCTTCCCCAGCCTTTGCCTGCTCCAAGAGCTGTTCTGCCTGTTCCTGCTCCTTGACCATGTTCCAGTACGCGGCTTTGGCATCCTCGGCAACATCGGCAACAACATTCACCGTGATTATCCCTGTTAAAAAAACACCTGTAACAAATAAAGGGATTACTTTTTTGAAACTGCCTTTCATAATTAATTCCTCCAAGTGAACCTTCTGATTAGTCCCCTGGTTAGAGGATTAAGATGTCTTTTTTAAAAAACATCAGCATCATATTATACTGAAATTTATAAATAAATAAAGAATATTGATTGGATTGCTGAGATGGCTGGTTTCAAGAATTAGATGCCTCATAATAAAATATCTGAATCTATCTTTCCTTAAAACATCTCAATAGAGATTTTTCTACCTGTATTTGCCTGACAAGTCAATTAAAATTTAACCCTGTTTAACTAAACATTTAGCGTTTAACATTAATTCTTGCATATTTGAGTCCTTGCCCCTTTTCAGTACCTCAGGCATACAATACAGTCAGGATAAAAACGCGGCCAGCGTAATATATCTGGTTGGAATAACTACTCGATAATTGACACCTTTCTATAAATTCTGCTAAATTAATATTTTTATGTATTTCTTAATGCATGTATCTATAATTGAAAAGGGCACACTAACATGAGAACAATTCATGCATTTATGTCATCTTTTGTCTTCCTGCTTATCTTTATTTCCCTATCCCCTATATCCTATGCCCAGCCCTACCGGCTTAGTATCGCGGGTGTTCCTGAAAGGATCCCGTCCGAGACAGTGTCAGTCCGGGATGGCAACATGGCCTTCTGTGCTGCGGTTCAGGTGGCATCTGATCATACTGGCTTCAGCTACTCCTCCTATAATGGCATTGTCCGTGTGGATAAAAAGCAGGGAATGGACATTTTATATTTGTCAGCGGATGAGCGGGTTATAGAGGTGTTCCTGGAAGGATATGATCCCATGATGATAATCCTTTCTGACATAGGTATAGACCTTGAGGAAAAAGTGGTATGGAAGATAAGGTTAACAGGAGATAAACCGGTTAAATTCTTTGTCATCACTGGTCCCCTGGACGCAATGATCTTTCTGGACGGTGTGGAGCTTGGGACTGCGGGAGAGTATGAGATCTCTATAGGCCGACATGTTCTGGAGATCAGCAGGGATGGATACAAGACTGTTAAAGAAGAGGTAACCGTGTCAGAAAATAATTTCCTGTTTCAATACAGGCTTGAAGAGGTAGGGCCGGTTGGAGTTCAGATACGATCTTATCCATCAGGTGCTATTGTATATTTAAACCATGTTGAGGAGAATTTTACTGACTGCGACCTGTTACTTTTTCCGGGAACATATGAGCTCAAACTTGCAAAGGAGGGATATCTTGATATTGAAAAGGCAATTACGGTTACAGAAACAGGGGACAATCTCTTTTTTTATGACCTAATAAAAAATTCGGGTCATCTTACTCTTTCTGTTGCTCCAACCGATGCTGTGGTAATGATTAATGGAAAGACTTATTCTTCAAAAACCCTAGAACTGACGCCTGGAATGTATAACATTGAGATATCAAAAAGCGGTTACCTGCCTGTATCAGACACTGTTGAAATAGAACTGGGCAGGGATATTGAAAAGGGCTATACCTTAACCAGCAACACCGGTATCCTGGATCTTACAATAAACCCGTCAGACTCGATGGTCTTGATTAATGAAAAGGACTACAGCGGGAGGAAGGTCATAGAGCTTGTGCCTGCTCAGTATCAGCTGAAGGTGTTTAAAAGAGGTTATGACCAGTATGAAGAGAAAGTGATTATAGGTCAGGGCATGACTCTGACCAGAGAAATAAAATTAAATCAACAAACGGGAACGCTTTTATTTATAATCAAACCTGCGACTGCCATAGCCCAACTTGTTCAGGACGGCGACATATTAGAGAGCTGGAGCGGCATGAAGCCTTTCAGGTCTTTACCTGTTGGTGAATATAAGCTGATATGTACGGCTGACGGTTACAAGAGTCATGAGCAGGGTATAGTGGTAGCGGAGAATAAGACAGATTATATAACTGTCATACTTAAAGAGGATAGTGTCACTCCCCACTCGATCTCTAACTCCCTTGGCATGGAGTTTGTGTATATAGAGCCTGGCAGTTTTATGATGGGCTCACCTTATAGTGAAGATGGCAGAAATAGTGACGAAATACAGCACAGGGTAATCCTGACTAAAGGATTTTATATGCAGACTGTAGAGGTCACCCAGGGCCAGTGGAGATTAGTGATGGGGACGAATCCCTCTGATTTTAAGAGCGGAGATAAATATCCAGTCGAGAAGGTGTCATGGGATGATGTTCAGAATTTCATCACAAGGCTGAATGCAAAAGGTCAGGGGACCTACAGACTTCCTACAGAGGCTGAATGGGAGTATGCGTGCAGGGCCGGGAGCAGTACAAGGTTCTGCTTTGGGGATTCAGACAACCAGCTTGGGGATTATGCCTGGTATAATTCAAACTCAGGAAACAAGACCCATCCTGTGGCGCTGAAAAAGGCAAATGTCTGGGGTCTGCACGACATGCATGGGAATGTGTGGGAGTTGTGTTCTGACTTGTATGAAGACTATTCAACTGGCTCGGTTACTGATCCTGAAAATACTGGAGAGAGCTCTGGACGCGAAAATTGGAGTGGAATTAAGCAGGTTTGGGATTTGTTAAAAGGTGAGGGTTCCAACCGTGTATTAAGAGGGGGAAGCTGGGACATAGAACCTGCCTCCTGCCGGTCAGCCCATCGTGACAGGTATGCGCCGACCTTCAGGTACTTCTATGTGGGTTTCCGCCTGGTCTATTCGCCACTATAGGTGTGTTACCATAGAATTTAAAAATCATAATAATGATTGTTCTTGGTCAATATTTTCGGGAGCTTTTCACACACCACTACCATCTCTTCAAGCCTGACGCCACCTTTTCCAGGCAGATAGATCCCAGGCTCCACTGTAACCACCATACCTTTTTCAAGTCTTCTGGCCCTTCTAGGGGAAAGGGCCGGATCCTCATGCACAGCAAGCCCCACACCATGACCGAGTGAATGACCAAAATATTCACCAAATCCTGCGTCCCTGATGATTTTTCTGGCAATGGAATCAGAGTAGGAGCTATCAATTCCATCGGATATGTGTTGAAGCGCGGCAAGCTGAGCCTCACGCACTGTCCTGTATATCTTCCTGAATTTAGGACCCGGTGTTCCTAAAAAAACAGTCCTTGTCATATCACAGCAGTAGCCTTTCATCCTGAGGCCTACATCTAGGATAACAGGCTCCTTTTCACGTATTCGCCTGTTGGTTGGTTCGGCGTGAGGAAGGGCACTGTTCGGGCCTGATGCCACGATAGGTGTAAAAGCCAGACCATCTGCCCCAGATTCATGAACCCGCACCTCTATCTCCCTTGCAATCCCCTTTTCTGTACATCCCGGTTTGAGCCCTGAGATGACATTATCAAGTATGGATGACATAAGGGCTGCTGCCTTCCCCATAACAGCTGTTTCAGCCCTGTCCTTTATTGTCCTCATCTCCTGGACCAATCCCTTTACTGGAGAAAGACGCACAGGTCTTTTCAAATTCCTTAGCCTTCCAGCAATCTGCTTGTGGAGTTCATAGGTCAGATATCCTTGTTCAAATCCCAATCGCTTCGTCCTGATACGGCCCACAAGGCCTGCCAGCTCATCAACAAAGTGCCCTTTCATGGTAATAACTTTAAAATCCGGCGCCTCTCTTACTGCCGCTGTGGAATATCTGGAATCGGTTATCAGATAAGCGCACCGCTTGTTAATAATGAGAGAGCCGGAAGACTCTGTGAACTGAGTATCCCCTGCACTGAAGCCTGACAGATACCTCCTGTTTTCAGGCTGAATAACCCATATCGTGTCAGAAGAAGTTTTTTCCAGTCTCAGCCTCAATGCGGCAAGGCGTTCACCAAAGATCGATCGTTTCATATAAACCCTCTGTCGGACATTTATTGTGGATAATCCGCTTTTTTTACCATAACAAGGGTAATAAAGTAAAATATTACCTGAGTCCTTGACCAACATCCACTGTGCCCTGGAGTGAGGAAAAAATCCGGCAACAGAATAAAAGACCAAACTATTTTTTTAATTGAACACCCAGAAATCACGTCACCAGCCTTAAAGCATGGCAGATCCGATCCGGGTACACCCGCGTTCTTCCACAATATTCCACGCACTTATTGACATATCCACTATCTATTGTTACTTAAGGCGGACACCAAAACCCTATCAGGAAGGCATCCAGACACAAAATATGCATCAAGGAAAAATAATAGAATATATTGATCAGGGCAGGATCATTTGCTCGCTCTGTCTTCAGGACAAGGGGAACAGGCTTGCCCTTTTGACCACCCAAAATCGCGAAATCAACCTTTCTTTAAAGAGGGTCTTTCTAATCTCAACATCAACCATTGATCCTATCAGGCCCAGAGAAGGCTTGATAATCCGCCTCAGGCAGATTGAAGAATTGCGGAAGCAATTGAAAAATGAGATCAATGTCAGGGATCTGTGGGAGCTTGTCAGAGATGAGAACGAATCTTTTGATTTTAAGTATCTAACCCATCTCTGTTTTGGTGAGGATATCACAGATGACCACATATCAGGTCTTGTACGTGCATTATTTGAGGACAACCTCTACTTCAAGATCAAAGACGGTCGCTTTATTCCCTGCTCAGAGCAAAAGATTGAACAGATTATTCTGCAGAGGGAAGAGGAGCGGATTAAAGAGGAAAAAATCAGAACAGGAAGCTCCTGGCTGAGAGATGTGTTACAGAATAAAAAAGTGCAGGATCCTGAGGAGAAGCAACAGATTGTCAGCGCATTAATCGACCTAGTGCTTTATGGAAAGGAGTCCCTGGATTTCAACTTTTCCAGGGAACTTCTTACCCGTACCGGAGTGACCGATACCCAGGAGACTCAAAAAATCCTTGTCAGACTTGGAGTCTGGGACAAGGATGAGCCCCTTGAACTGCTGAGGCTGAAGATCAGGACTGTTTTTTCCGATAGGCTGATTAGAGAGGCAGAAGTAATAAAAGAGGAGACAGAATTCAACACCCTGGGCAGGGAGGACCTGAGAGACCTAGAGTGTTTTACCATTGACGGTGCCCATACAAAAGATTTTGATGATGCATTGAGTATGGACACACAAGGGGAGTACACGCGAATCGGTATCCATATATCTGATGTAACCGAATTCGTCCTCCCGGGCAGTGAACTTGACAAGGAGGCTCTACTGAGAGCATCCTCACTATATCTGCCTCAACGTCAGATCTCCATGATCCCTGAAAAGCTGTCCCATGACGCAACCTGTCTCAAACAGGGAGTTGACCGCCCCGCAATCTCTCTGCTTGCCAATTTTGACCGCCAGGGCAACCTTTACAACTACAGATTTGTCCTGTCAGTTATAAGTGTCAAAAAACAGCTCACCTATGATGGAGTTAATGAGCGCATTAATGAGGACACCTTCAGTCAACTCTACAGGTTGTGCGAAGGATTACGCAGGAAGAGAATAGAGCAAGGGGCAATGATACTCTCTCTCCCTGACCTGTTCATTGAAACAGACTGTGGCACCCCTGTCTCATTAAGGCTTTTGTCACAGGAGACACCCTCCAGGAAAATTGTGGCAGAACTCATGATCCTGTATAACTGGTTGGCAGCACGTTTTTGCAGAGACAATAATATCCCTACCCTTTACAGGACTCAAAAGGCCCCTAGCGAGGTCCTCACTATGGGTGACAAGGGTTACACACATTATGTGTTCAAACAGCGCAGGAAGATACACAGGCTTGTTATTGATACCACGCCAGCCCCTCACTCAGGAGTCGGTACGGATGTGTATACAGCTGTCAGCTCACCGATAAGGAGGTATCTGGATCTTGCTGTTCAGCGTCAGATAAAGGGTTTTCTTTCTGATGGCGTTCCCCTCTATAATCGTGAGGAGCTTGATCAAATCAGGATGAGAGTTGATCCCATTTTAAAGGACCTGAACGCTGTCAGACAGAGCCGGGTTCGCTACTGGATATTGAAGTATCTTATGGGACAATTAAACCGCACCTTTAATGCAATCGTTATTGATGTAATGAAAAGCAGAATCAGAATGGTCTTGACAGATTTCATGTTTGTGGCTGAAATGAAAAAAGATGCTGGTCATAAGCTGTCAGCTGGGATGTATATTTCCGTGAAGATCAGGAAATCCGATCCATGGACCGATGAACTACAACTGCAATTTGAAGGCCTGTCAGAAAAAGATCCAGAACAATACTGATAAAAGAGGTTCAACCAGGTTGTTTTATTTCTTGAGGCAAAAGCCTGATAATAAGGCGAGCCAGAACAGTATCGTCTTCAAGGGATACAAGCACTTGGTAATACTCACCGTTGTTGTTTAGTGAATACCGTTTTAGAAGATCTTCTCCAGTATCTATTTCATATCCCCTGTCCTCTCCAGTATTATTAATCTTATCTCCGACAAACCCCTTGAAGTTGACTGTGATCCCCGGCATCCCCTTTGGAAATATTTCAAGAATCTTCATTCTCTCCCCTTTGGTAAGCTCAAGGATCTCGCCATCTTCAAGGAGAATCTTGTGGCCCTTTGCTTCTACAACGAAATATTCCACCTTTTCAGGCACGGTTGCAAAAGCCTTAGCACCTGGTTTTAGAGGTCCGGCACCGGTTAAATTTACCGCGATTTCGCCAAAAATATGATTGTCTTTTCGAATAATAATACTTGTATCTTTGGAGATCACAATATTCTTTCTAAAATCATTCAGACTACCATGCTCCAATATATCGACACTCAGACCTCTCTCATAATTGGCCTCAACATGTGAGACATTTATGGACACGCCTTTGTACAGTTCAAGGTCATGGTTTGGTTCAGTCACTATTGGAGGCTCTCCATCAATAGACACTATAAGGTATTTTAATATGGGCGTATCAAGTGTGCGCCCGGGAGATTCAGCAATAATGCCGAAATACTCCATGAAGGCATTGATTATTAGATTATGATACATTACCTTGAGCTCCACTGTTGGAAGAAATTTTGATGTCTCCACTCCAAAGGACGGTATGTGATGTACTGTAAGTGCATAATAGGTGGCCGATTTCTTCTGCTCTTCATGGATACTGTCCACGGCACCTGTTCTGGTATTCATAAAATGAAATTGATATAACTCATTGGGAATATGAGGGTTTACCTGAGAGAGGATATGTTCTCCTATCTCCTTGAGTTTGATTGCTGTTTTCTTGCCAGGAATACAATACTCATCAGTGTCAGCAATAACAGACTGGCCAAAACGCAGGGGATTGCGCCATTTGTCGATATACTCCGGGTAGTAATATCCCGCTCCATCATGAAGATTCAGGAGAAAATCACTCTCACTGATTAACTTCTTCAGCTCGGTCACTATCCTGTCTTCCATGCTGGCAGTATTGTCCTCTGCAGAAAATTTCCTGTTCATGTCTCCATGAGGGCCGCGATGATTTAGTATTATTGAATAAAAATTCGCCCTGGGCACAACAATCAGATTTCCCTTTTTCAGGCTCATGTCTGCATACAGGTCAGCAGAGAGAAAACCCCCTGGTTCATTTCCCTGTATGCCTCCAATAAGCATCAGTGTCTTGCCCGGTATCGTGCCGTGAATCTTGTAGATATTCAGTTCATAGGGAGTATTGGAGAAATAGACAAGATGCTCTGTCCTTGCCAGGGCATGGGAAGATAAAAGAAGCATTGCCCACTGAACAAGACATAACATTAAAAATAGAAGTGGTCTTGTTACAGTCTGGAACTCAGATTCCATTAGGTACCTCGAAATCATCAGCATAGATCAATTCGCCTGATCTGTCATACACAACCACTCTGATCTCTCCGGGAAGTTCACCTCCTGAAGTCTGCCTAAACATTCTTTCATAAGGTTTAAACCTCTGGATAAGGAATCCCAGTCCTTGACGATAGTTTGTCGGAAATCCTTTTGCAAGTTTATTGTTAAAGTATGTCCAGTCAGTAGGAGGATCGGGATCTTTACCAAAACCGATTATATGAATATAGCCCTCAATCGGATTCCCGTCAGTTCTTTTGTTCAGCAGCTTAAATTCAATGGATACGAAATCGCTTTCTCTTTTGAGAGTAAGATCACTAATGCCAGCCTTATGAGGTGTAACAGGATTAACTGCTATTTCATCGTCAACACTGCTTTGCCCTTCTTCCGAAGAAGTGATTATAGCTACGTCCTCATTTTCAAAGGTCAATTCCTCTTCTGTCAGTTGAAGAAGCCCCAGCTTGTACCTTTCAAGATCCACAAGATTCGCCTCATGTTGCGCGTTTTGGCGGAAGACAATCCTCCTGCCTGTGAGTTCATTCTGCAGCTTATTTATGGCTTCTCCCTGATCAATATATCTCCTGTTGAGATCAAAATATCGGTTAATAAGAAGGATAGACCCCGGAATGTACAGCAGGAAAAACAATACACTGCATAGTATAACACTTTTGGAGAATCTGAATGAACGGATACCTCCTGATTGCCCCATAATCATAATGGTCAGCGTGGCACCCTTCAAGTCATCTTTTCTCTTATCCACAGATGAAATTATCTTGCGGTTTGGATCCACTCTTCTTCCTTTATCTTCCATCCACTACTGGTTTTGACAAGGACCATCTTTTTAAGACCATAATCCCTGTAACTGTCAGCTTTGTAATTCTGCTTAAAGTTGATTTTAACTAATTTTTCAGATTCCAGGACAATCTTTAAATCATTTATTTGGATATCAATAGTGGCGTATTTCCTGTTCAGCATCCTCTTATACTCTTTCCAAGCATCAATATCCATGCCCTTTGATTGGAAGGTCTCATCATAGCAGGCGATATACTTATTCAGGACCTTATCTGCCCAGGCATCCTTCCAAATATTGATAAAGCTTTCCACCTCCTTCAGCCTGGCTGCTTCAACCTCCTTTTCTGTGGGAGACCTTTTTATCTCACCTTCTTCAAACAGCTCCCCAATAATCTTCCATTGAGAATCCTCCTCTTGGAAGTACAGGGTCTTTACACCCTTGCTCTCAAAGACTGAGGTCCGGTAATTCTGATCGAATTTTGCCAATGCCATGTCCTTACTTGACAGTAGCTTAAGGTTACAAAGCCCTACACTGATCCGGTTGTATCTCTTCGCAAGACTGGCCTTATAGCTCTTATATGCCTTCAGGTCTCCTATCCCATTGGTGAACCTTGAATGATAATATGAGATATAATTTTCAATCTCCTTGTCTTCCCATGAACTCCGCCAGCCCTCAATAAGATCCTCCAACGCCCTTGCCTGCTGCTCCAGCCTGTCCGGCATTACCATCCCAAACTCTGAGCTGATTATGACCGGGGTGTCAAAAAGGCTTATAAGATTAGAGAGCTCATCAATATCTTTATTGTTCATGGCAATACATCCGTTTGAATCTCTTGGCGTGAGTTCCTTGTTCGTCCCATGAAACCATATACCATAACCATTCCGGCCTTCTTTTTTATCAATAAAATTAGGGTAATTGAGAGGAAAGGCCCATGCGCCATATATGGGAGCGAGATATTTATCCTCAAAGGCATCTGTAAAGAAGTAGATGCCTTCTGGTGTCTTTCTATCATCCTGCAAAAATTTCGGGCCTTCACTCTCACCGGTCGAACACGGATAGGCCTTTTCAGGAGATGTAAGGTTATCCAACCGGTATAAAAGCACTTCCTGATCTGCTTTGTTTACCAGGATAGCATAGTCGGAGGCGCTACCAGGCCATCTTAAAAGAGAGTTAGGAACCAGCTCCTGCCTTACTATTGGGGGCCTAACTCCTTTGGCAGAGTCGCAAAAGATTGGCAAAAACAATAAGGGCAGCTGAAATATCCACAGGAATAGTATTTTTTTCTTTTTCAGAAACAATGATCTCGGTCTCATCTGCTTCATGTTGATATTATTATAATTTTCGATTAGAGTATTTAAGGTTATAAATGATCCGGTCTATGCCCAATCCTGTTGCATGGAAACATGAATTGCGGCTTAATAAACTAAACGTATAACAGGCAAAAATCAACAAAATAACACAAAAATCCACTTCTTACAATCTCGGGTTTGGACCACTAAATGAAGATATGTGTATGATCGGGAAAAACCTGTGCAGTTTTTGGAACCATTTTATTCATGGCCTAAATACAAAATGAATACTACAGCACCGTCTTATACTGTTACAAAGATTCACCCATGCTCCAGGACATAGCTTTACATACCTTTAAATAACAATTTTGACATTATTGCAACATTTTAGGTCAATCATTTGACCCACATTTCCCATGTTTTATTCTTTTATTTTTATCAAACAGGCTTTTTCTCTGTTTCCCCTTGCTGAATATCGAACGCTGGAATCATGGCCCAATATCCTCAATCCTTAAACCTGGATAATACAGTAGAAATCTACTATGGTGTGTCCTGCCAAAGCAGGATAAAGGTTGTTTATTTAACAGCAAAGCTGCCCTCGCACGCCCACTCCCCCGGGGAGCGGATTTCCGAATCCATAATTTTGCCCCTCAACATAACTATATCATGCCAGCGGCCCTCAATTGCTCCAACTCCCCTTTAAATACTAAGCTTTTATGCCTTGGCTACGAAGTATATTGAGTCACCCGTATTAAACTGTGCTTATAGGTCAGAAAACAGGCATCTTTTTTTTCAATATAAGTCTCAGTAGGGCTTGACATTATTTCCAGGCCGTTCCTCTATATTTGCATGGTATACAGCCCGGATCTTCTGCCAGGAACCTTTGGGTGCCGGAAAATTTTCGATTTTTCAATACAGGCCCGATTCCGCAATACTTAAGTTACCAGACAGTTCATCATAGAACTGTAACTACATTGATAGGGGGATTTTTATGACAGGAGAATTTAAAAATGCTTTGAATACAAAGGAACTTCTGGCAATTATGGACTACGATGAGGGTTTGATAAAGATCTGTTTTGAAGACTTTCTTGCCCATTCTCTGATTATGCTGGATGATATTAAAAGGTCAATCGACGCGGAAAATCCATCCATGCTAAATCAGACCGCTCATAAGTTTAAAGGTTCCCTGAAATATCTTGCGGCCTATCCAGCAGCTAAAGTTGCATATCAACTTGAGATTATTGGAAAAAACGGTTCCGTGGATGGTGGCTAGGCCCTGTTCTGCTCTCTATTGGAGGAGATAGAAAGGCTTAAGACCTTAATAGCAAAATATTAGTGGCGATCACCGGATTTCAAGTAAAAGGACACAATAACTTACATCTTAGAGAAAACAGCTATGAAAAGGCAAGATCCCGGCAACCGATACCGCATGATGATAAGTAATATTTTAACGAAATTATTCAGTCGACCAGAGAATAAGGATGTTAAAATGGTTGCGGCATTTAAAAAAAGAGGTTTAAAATCCGCAAATCCCAATCCTTTTTGTTGATACGGAAGAGGGGAGTTTGAATTTCTATGGCCAGGCTACCTGGCAAATGAGGCTCATTTCATATGCAAAGGGCTGAAAAAAGCTATGCCCAAACATTCATTTCACCTCAATCTTACTAAAACCAATCTGACAATAAGTCTTGGAATTGCCTTGCTGGACAATACTCTGAAGTGTGGCCATCTGAAGGACTTTATCAAAAGGGTGGAAGAGATCCTTTTAGTGGCTCAGAGGAAGGGAGACAAGCGGATTACTGAGTTTAAGGAGTAATTTTTTATTCCTCCTTGAACATGTCTTTCCTCTTTTCTTTTGACACATCAAACCAATTGCCATAGTATTTCTTGAATCTTGTACTGACGTCATGGCGTGATTACTATGTACAGAAAGCCCTGTATTTAAAGGGCCGTCGAAAGGATTTTGACTACCAGGGGTATTGCCTGTATGTCGAGAATCCAAATTGCACAATAACCTTTATCCCTACATGGCGGGACTAGGACAATAGACGGCTTGTGAGGGATCCATGTATTAAACGAATTTTTTCTGGAGGTCTAACATTGAGTGATAACCTTGTTTGGGTGGATATGGAGATGACAGGCCTTGATCCAGATACACATGTTATTCTGGAAATAGCTACTATTGTGACTGACAGCAACCTGGAGATAGTAGCAGAGGGTCCGAATATAGCAATCTATTATCCGGATGAAATTCTGGAGTCCATGGAAGAGTGGAGCCTGATCCATCATGCAGCTTCAGGCCTACTGGATCAGGTCAGGGCATCATCGATCGACTGTGCGCAAGCAGAAAAGGCAACCCTTGAATTTCTTTCTGACAATTGTAAAAAAGGCGAATCACCTCTGTGTGGAAATTCAGTGGGACAGGATCGAAGATTCATGATAAATTACATGAATGAGCTTGAAAATTTTCTCCATTACAGAATCATTGATGTAAGTACAGTAAAAGAGCTGGCCCAGAGATGGTATCCCTCCATACCCCCTTTTATCAAAAAGGAGTCTCATCTGGCATTGGAGGATATTATAGAATCCATTGATGAACTGAAATACTACCGTGAGAAGATTTTTCTGGCTCGATCAGAAAAATAATGCCCAAAATGAAACAAGGAGGACATGAAATAGGGGTGCATCCGTAAAACAAATAATTTGACGGGAATATAACCGGAAACATGATAGGGCCGTACTCTAAATACTAATAATCAGACGTACACCCATGACAGAGAGCTATGACTATAAGAGGTAAGCTTTAATAAATTTCAAAGGTTGTAAATATACAAATGTGACAAGAAGTCAAGCCTCATCTTAGCTCTTGCTATCTTATAAAATGGCACTCGGAAGTAGCTCTCCACTATCTTTTTTAAAAGTGTGATGCAAAAATCCGCCTATAAGCAGAACCAACATAATACACCTGATGTTCTTTATATTGTGGTAATTTACTTGAAGTAATGTTTAAACTTGACTCGGCTGAATACAGCTTAATAAAATTTGATAGATTCTACTAAGATTGTTTACCCTGACACACCTTAAGAATATTCAACATTTGTGATTGTAATCGTGACCTGGGAAGGATTAAAATCCGCCTTTCTCCGAAAGAATTTTCTCCAATAAACCAGCAAGTTCCGGCCTAATTTTGATGGCCTTTTTAAAGTGCATTTCAGCCTGCTCAAACTCTCCCTGTTCAATAAGAATCTTTCCCAGGGTGACGTGAGGATCGGCCATAGATGGATCAGACTCTATAGCCTTTTCAATATACTTTTTGGCTTCACCAAACTTTTTCTGTCTGGCCATCAATACTCCGAGTTCATTATAAGTGTCTGCATTTTCAGGATTCAACATAATGGCCTTGCGATATGCTGTGATAGCATCTTCAAGCTTATTCTGACGTGTAAGGGCTAATCCGATATATATATAGGCCTTTTCATAATCCGGAATAATTTGCAGGGCATCCCTAAAATGGTTTATGGCACGGTTTAATTTGTCCTGTTTCAGCATGGCTTTTCCGAGATTTATATGTGCCTCGCCATAATCTGGATTGATCCTTAATGCCTCGGCAAAACTTGTGATGGCTTCATCAAGCCTACCCTGCATAGCTAGCGCCCCACCAAGATTGTTGTGTGCCTCTATCAGGTCAGGGTTGCAACGGATTGCTTCATGAAAGCTTGTTATAGCCTTGTCTGGCAGGCTTTCATTCAGATAAAGAAGGCCCAGATAAATATATGAGAGGGCCTTGTCAGGCATAAGGTCAATATTTTCCTGTAAATTTTTTATCTGAATAAGCCTGCATCTCCGCATCAAATTAACATCATTTAGAAGTAAAATGTCCAACGGAAGATCAAGCGGATTACTGGTATAATATGATTCCAAAAGCCTAGAATACCGGTCTTTCTGTGCTGTAGTGGCATTTGTCAGGTCAACCATATCAATAAACGGTGAATAGATTGAAAAGGCATATGCTGCAAAGTCAATTTGCGCGTCAACATCTGTTATGACCAACTGAACAATATCCTTTATTTCAGGACTAAGCCAATTATTAGATAGGATTTCTCTTATTATAGCGGGATCATTTTGATGGATCAGTTTAGGCGCGGAAAATTCCAGCAAAGGCCAGCTGTCAGTATTAACAGGGCCCGGTCCAAAAAGGCCTTCAAGGTCTTCGGACACAATTAGCCTGTAAAGCAGTCTGGGGTCTGACAAGGAGAGGTTTTTTGAATTCTGCACAAAAGGAAAGTTCTTTCTTGCATTCTCCAGGGTCAAACCATCCTCACCCTTGAATCCGACTATCAGATAATCAAAGCCCTTCCCTGAAGGCTCACTCATAAGCAAAAGGCTGTTTGGAAAAGCCCGGGCAAAAGTTCGCCCAACAAGGGCAAATGTGGCCCAATCCATCTCATATGAATGGATGAATTGGACAAATATTCCACCCTCATTAAGCCTGTCCCCAGCCAGCTCGAAAAAATCCAGTGTAAAAAGGGTTGCCAAGCCTGCCATCCAGGGATTGGACGGCTCTGATATTATCACGTCATATTTTTCTCTTGTGAGATTCAGGTGCGCCCTGCCGTCCTGGATAATGAGATTTATCCTGGGATCAGAGAGTACATTATTATTCCAAGGTCGAAAGAAATCGCTTGCCTTGACAACCTGTTCATTTATGTCAACTACATCCAGTTTATCCACCGGATAACATAACACATCCCCAGCGGTTATACCGCTTGCAAGGCCCAGGACCATAACCTTTCCGGGATTTTTATGAAAGAGCATGGGGAAATGGGCAAAAAATGTTTGAGTCGGCATGTCTTCCCTGGAGGAAGCATCAGATTTTCCACTGTTTGCCATGGAAAATTCAATATTACCGAGTGGATCTATATGTTTTATCACAGTGGTGAATCCCCCGATTCCATCACCGTAATACATAAGACCGTCCTGATCTGATCTGGCAAGTGTTTCCGACCCTTGTAAGAGTGCTTCCAACCAACCGCGTCTTTTTAAGTCCCACTCAAACTTCTTCCCCTCCAGACGATGGTATTTACTGGTTGCAAGG
>JAFDJA010000266.1 GCA_019307745.1 Deltaproteobacteria bacterium
CCTGATTGATTACAGGGATAAGAATGGGGAAGATCAATTCCGGGGGAGAATCTATACTTTAGAACTTCGACATAACCTGACTGGAGTTCAGTAATTGACTATTTACTTCCCTGTGCTTAAATGAAATAATGGACACCAAGTTTTATTTTAGACAGGCTTGAAAAATTTTATTTTATCCTTGTTTTCCGGAATAAAATCAGATTGTATTAAAAGGGATAAGGATTCTGTTGCAGGAAACACACATGAAGAGATCAATTCAACATTTAAAGGGAAAAAGTATCCCTCAGTCCTGGGGAGTAAGAATATCTCATATAAAATTAAGGAGATATTTTTCAAATTTAAAGACTCTGGAAATATTGCAGATTTTAAGTTCTAGAGGCCGGTTAGAAATACTTTTCATATGGGGAGGAAAGAGGTATGAGTACACTTACTTTAGTACAGGCCATGAAAATTTTGGAAATGGCACTCTCGAAAGGGCGAGAAACAAAATGTGAACCACTGACAGTCTCCGTGTTAGATTCCGGAGGCCATCTCAAGTCCTTTGCGCGGGAAGATGCTACAGGGATTCTGCGTCCAGGGATTGCCCTGGGCAAGGCGTGGGGTTCTCTTGGAATGGGGATGGGCTCACGCGCACTCGCGGAGCGAGCTGCAAAAAGCCCGCAGAGCCAGATTTTTTTTAACGCACTGAATACAATTTCAGTTGGAAGAATGATCCCCGCCCCTGGTGGCGTTCTTATTCGCGATCCTGATGGTGAAATAATAGGTGCCGTTGGGATCAGCGGAGACAAGCCCGAAAAAGACGAAGCATGCGCGATAGCCGGCATTGAAGCCGCCGGATTAACAGCAGACCCGGGCTGATTAAGTGATAGGTATTGTTCATAAATCCTGTGATATCAAACAACCAATATCATTGCCGTACTCACAATCCTGATGTTCACAGGTTAGAGTCAAGATAATTCCCCTCCACGTATGCGCGCCAGTTTTCGACCCACCAGCCGAGTATTCTAGGGAAATTATCAGGAGCCCTGTACCTTGTGATGCATTGTGATATATCCTCACCCAGCACCTGAATATCCTCGGAAGACAGGTTCTGCAACTTGCTTAAATACCATAAGTATCCTATGGTTCGCGGGTCGAAACCCATAATCTGGGCACCGGCTATATCTACTGCAAGGGCATTTGTGCCGGCGAGAGCTACCTCCGATGCGATGGGAGTACCATCCTTAGGCCCGCTACCCTCCATTCCGACCACGCCGTCAGCTATTGACAGATGTGGGACAATAACCTGAGCCAGCCGGGTAATTGAGAGATGCAGATCCTTTACATGGTGAGATACCAGCCCGATATCCTTGGGATTTCTATCAGGGTCCAATATGAAACCTATTGCCAGGTTCTTTATACTTAGAGTCACTCCCACCCGCGCGTGTGCCTTCATAGGCACGGCGGATACAAGATAGCAGTTGAGAAAACTTCTGGCCAGACGAACTGTGACTGGCTCCTGATTTGCGGCCAGAACTTCAAACTTTACGTGCTCATCCTTGTTCAAGTCGCGTAACTCAACATCATACTTCTCCTTTAGAGCAAAGTACCCAAAGCGTTCAAAGGCAGCCATGGTGTCTCCACCCTGTGTAGTGCCCTCAGCTACAATGAACTTCTTAATCCCCATCTCCATTAGATGGTCCATAATGGCCTGAATCGTCTGAACCGGAGTAGCCGACAACTTCACCTTCGGCATAACCATGTTAGTCTTAATAAGTACCGGCAGATTAGAAGGTATATGAATATCATCAGAGATGAGTTCAAGAGACCTTCTTACCGCGTCATAGCTCCTTTTACCTTTTGCCAACCCTACTTTTTCCATTTCAAACTCCTTCAATGATCATTATCAGGTAGAAATAACGCCGTGTATTGTAACAGGAAAAGAAAATCCCATCAGACGGTTTTGCTGCCAGACAAACAACCTTTACCCACCATGGCAGGATAAACCGCACTATATGGCAGAATCACAGTATAACACCTTATTCCAGGTCCTTATAGAATACTTCTTTACAATCCGGACAAATGGCGTGGGGAATCTGCGCATCTGTGCGCTCTTTAACATAGGCATCCAAGGGCCACCATCTATCATGTTCATCACGTATTCTTTTGCACCCACTACATATTGCCCCCCCCTTAAAACCTTGACTTCCCTTAGCAACCTCTCTTCTTCTGCTTAGACCACCCCTAGTTTTTGTATTAATTCTTTAATTTATCCTTTGAGACCTACTGGAACCAAACTAACAGTTGCCTGAAAATATTAGTATAAATTTTCAATCACAACATGGATAAGCAGAATTGCAGGACTTTCTTTTGGGGGGGTGATATTATGCTCGCCCAATAGGGATAAACTCGATAATGGGCAAGTATTAATGAAAGCCTGTTAAGGCGCGGACACTAATCTTTTCAGCTCGTACGCCATCCTCCTATCAATATTACTTCTCCGATCTTTTTCTTTATAGGGAACAGTATTACGCCTCCTATCATCCATAAGTTTTCTTCTATCTGCACCTGTTCTCCTGTTCTTTTCACTCCTTAAATCCTTGTGCATTTCATCACTCAAAGGAGATCTTCTATCTTCCCATGATCGCCTGCCAAGGTTATCTCCCCAATTTAAGATATTCATTTTGTCCAATGGTTCAAGCGTTACTGTCATCAATTTCATTTTATTCCCCTTATTTATGGATCAAAAAAACAGAAATAAAACCATCCTAAAAATTTTGTCAATCATAAATCATAAATTGCTGCCATAAGCAATCTTCACTAG
>JAFDJA010000267.1 GCA_019307745.1 Deltaproteobacteria bacterium
TGGTTGCCTTTTACGGAAAACTGAATTGGGAAACTACGAAGAAATCTTTTGTTGCTACATTTAAAGTTACGGTCATGCTGTTCATGATTATCTGTGGTGCCAGTACTTTCGCCCAAAACCTGGCTTATACTGGAGCGACCCGGGGGTTCATTGAAATTGCTTTGGGGATGAATGTACACCCTGTTTTCGTCCTCATCTTCATGCAAATCATTATGCTGAGTCTGGGCTGTTTTATGGATACGGTTGGCATCATGATGATTACTTTACCAATATATATACCTGTTGTCAGGACTCTGGGATATGACCTGGTCTGGTTCGGCACTATTATGCTTCTCAATTTGGAGATGGCAATAGTAACACCGCCCTACGGCACGGCCCTGTTCACTCTAAAGGGAGTAGTCCCCCATGCGCCAATGATAGAGATCTATAAAGCCGGATTTCCTTTTCTCGGACTGAATGCGATACTTATGGTACTTCTCTTTTTATTTCCACAGATAGCACTTTGGTTGCCAAGCTTTATGTGATGCATTAACTTGCGCCATAATTTAGTAAGTTTAGGTTACCTGGTGGAAATACAGATCTATCTTTTTGATGAAATTGGCCACTTCTTCACTGCATATGGTTTTTATAAACGTGCTGAGATCTGTGAATAGTAGCATGAATATCCCTCCATCTGATCATTACACGGCAACACCTTCCTGCGGGACACTATATGGAGATGATTAAAAAACTCTTCAACTTTGGAGCGAATTCCGTCAACCTTATTAATAAATATTTTGCAAAGTAGCTTTGATTATAAAAAGAGGCTTATACAATGAGAAGTGACAAAAAGTCAGATACGGTTATTGTCAAATCCACTTGCCGCATGGATCACGGAGGATGCGGTGCTTTGGTTCATGTGAAAGAAGGCAAGGTAATCAAGATTGAGGGCAATCCTGAGCACCCCATCAGCAAAGGAAAGCTGTGTGTTAAAGGGCTTTCTTCAGCTCATCATCTTTACCACCCGGATCGCCTTGGATTTCCCATGAAGAGAGTTGGTGAAAGGGGCGAAGGCAAATGGGAACGGATAAGCTGGGATGAGGCCTTGGATACCATAGCCCATACTATGAAGGAGATCAGAGCGAAGTATGGCCCGGAAGCTATTGCCGTGGGTTTGGGTACGGACAGAAACATCCAGTCTCAGCTATATATCCTTGGAAACACTATAGGGACTCCAAACAATTTCTCTGCAGGTCATGTCTGCTATGTGCCAAAAGTGCGAACATTGGAGATTACAGCAGGTGGTCATTTTGAAGCAGGCTGGTTTCCTAGAATGTATTACCCCTATGATGTAATGCCGGAATGCTTAATGGCATGGGGTAATCAGGCATCTTTCACAAGTGATGATTCTCCTCACCCCTGTGCCGTTGGTTTTAGGGATGCGGTAAGAAATGTAAATAAGTTGATTGTAGTTGACCCCAGATTCACATGGGAGGCTTCAAAGGCTAATCTGTGGTTACAGTTAAGGCCGGGGACCGATGCCGCATTAGCATTGGGTATGTTAAACGTCATTATAAATGAAGATCTTTATGATAAGGATTTTGTAGAGCAATGGACATTCGGTTTTGATAAGTTGAAAGACAGGGTGCAGGAGTATACCCCTGAAAAAGTTGAGGAGATTACATGGGTTCCATCCGAAAAGATTATAAAAGCGGCCAGGATGTACGCAACCTCCAAACCGGCAATCTTACATCCGGGCGTAGCTATCGAGCAGCATGTGAGTACTACCCAGACAATAAGGGCGCTGCTATGCATGATAGGCATTACAGGCAATTTTGATATTCCCGGTGGCAATGTCGTCTGTGACAGGACAGTGAAAGGCACTACGAGCTATCTGGAGCTTCACGATAAGCTCTCTCCTGAAATTGTCAAGAAACGTCTGACCAGCGATAAGTATAAACTGATAACCTCCGGTTTTTGGCCTATTATTCCGGCAAATGCATTAAACTCCATCCTAACCGGAAAACCATACCCCCTAAGGGCGCTTTTCTATGCGGCCTATAATCCCATGGTCTGTGCTGCAAATACTAAAAAGGTCTATGAAGCCCTGAAAAAGGTGGACTTTATGGCAATAAGCGAACTCTACATGACCCCTACTGCTGAACTGGCAGATATAGTACTGCCTGCCTCCATGTGGTTGGAACGGGATGAGATACATCTAAATCAATGCGATTGGGGGTATTCAATTCGACAAAAGGCTGTGGATCAGATTGACGAGCGCAAAAGTGATTGGTGGATCTTTTTTGAGCTTGCAAAGAGAATGGGGGGGAGTGATCTGCCTGATGTGGAAGAATATATAGCTGAATCACTTAGACCGGCAGGACTTACTTTTGATGATTTAAGAGAAAAAGGATTTGCGCACTTGCCGGAGTCTTTTAAATACAAGAAATATGAGAAAGTAGGGTTTTCGACTCCATCTAAAAAATTTGAGCTTTATTCAAATGTAATGGAGGACTTGGGCTATGATCCTTTACCCTTTCATAGAGAGCCTCCTGAGAGCCCTATGAGTTCACCAGAATTAGCTAAAGAGTATCCATTGGTTCTTACAACCGGGGGAAGGATTAACGGATTTTTCCATTCGGAATTCAGACAGATAGAGAGACTCAGGAGGCTGAATCCCGATCCTCTGATGGAGATCCACCCTGATACGGCAAGCTCTCTAGACATTAGGGATGGAGACTGGGTCTGGATTGAATCACCTAGGGGGAGAGTCAAGCAGAAAGCAAAAGTCACACCAGGGATAGATCCAAGAGTTGTACATGC
>JAFDJA010000142.1 GCA_019307745.1 Deltaproteobacteria bacterium
GCTGAACCAGGTTATGTTGATTTCATATGGTACGTCAATGCCATTCGCACCTGATTTATAAGATATAAGTCCACCATGCTCCTGAGCCCTTTGAATAATGAATCCTATCTCTTCCGGCTTCAGAATATCCCTAACAGCCATGAGGCCAATGCCGTCATGGGAATCAAGAAAATTAAAAAAAGTGGTACAGTCTGAGCCGTTGTCCAGGGTCTGTACCCATTCTGACAGGACAGTGGCATTCTGGCTGTAGAATGTGTGAAGTACCAAGGGAGGAAGAGCAAAATTATATACCATCTGTGCTTCATCCCTGCCATTACCAAAGTATGAGATATTTTCCTCATGGGGTACATTAGTCTCGGTAATAATTGCCACAGCAGGGGCAACTATATTCAGGATATCACGAAAGAGTTTTACTATCTCATGGGTCTGATCAAGATGTACACAGCGTGTCCCAGGCTCTGCCCACAGATATGTGACCGCATCCAGCCGTATGATGTCCATGCCATGGCGAACGTAAAGGAGCAGGATCTCCAACATCCTCATTAAAACATCAGGATTCTGATAATTAAGGTCTATTTGGTCTTTGGAAAAAGTGGTCCATACATATCTAGAGCCGTTTATTGTCTGGAATTCAGTAAGAACTCTGGATGTCCTGGGCCTAAAGATAAGTCTTCTTTCTTTCGGAGAAAGTTCATCTCTCGAGTTAAAGCTAATAAAAAACTCCCAATAAAAGGGATTACCGTTCAGGAATTCCTGAAACCAGCGGCTCTGTGATGATACATGATTGATGACACCGTCAAACATAAGTTGGTAGCGGTTTTCCAGATCCTCAATATCCTCCCAGGTGCCAAGTTTAGGGTCCACTACCTCAAAATCGGTCACTGAAAAACCCCTGTCAGAAGAGTATGGGAAAAAAGGGAGAATATGCAGTGTATTTATTGTGCCTTCGAGATATGAGTCGCAGAATTTTGCCAGGGTCAAAAGGGGTGAGCAGTCATTGCCCTGCAGGAGATCACCATAAGTGATAAGAATTATATCCTCCTGGGTGAATCTCTCCTTTGGGTCAAATTCCTTTTCTTTTTCAATCAATTTAAGTGGTTTATGTGCATAATAGACCTCCATAAGCCTCTCCAGCTCGGGCATATAAGCATTCGCAGTTTTATCCCCATAGAGAAAACTCATCCTTTTCAGAATTTTTTTTCGCCCCTTTTCAGGGATCTTCAATAGCGGTCTTTGATAGTCAGGTAGGGGATTATGGATGGTTTCTGTTGTCTTGAAGGTCTTGCGACCTGGGAAGGCTTTTTTGTTTTTTTTAGCCATACTAACAGGTTGCCCTTATTCCTCCTTATCTTTTATCCTCTTCTCGTCTGTGATGTCAGATCGGTTAGTGATAAAAGAGTCAAGGATTCAAGATAGTCTTTTTATCTTTCATTTGAGTTCTAGAATTTTCCACACATTGAACCCTTTTATCCTTTGGGTCCTGGCCGTAATCCTATTTGAGGGCAGGTATCTTGACTCCATCCGGCAGTCCGTTAAAATTTGTCACAACGGTACTCATACCTGCTGCCCTCATCTCTTCTTCAGCACGGATCAGGGGATTATAGTTCTGTAGATTTCTCTCACCATTAGGTGCCCCGGCTTTGAACCATATCTTGTTAGTAACAGCACCATAAATCAAAGGCATAAGCGGCAGAAACTCTGAAGATCCTTCTGTTGACCTATGAGAGAAAAACACAGTAAATCCCTGCTTCTTTATGTTGTCCAGAGCCTCTTTGATGTTTTTAACACCAACAGCCTTAAGGTCTTTGCGTACCTGTCTCATGTCCTTTCTTGCAGTGAGGAATCTTTCCACCTTTTCCACGTCAGCCAATCCAAGGACTATCTCGGTCGCAAGACATGTTTCTGTAAAGGTCCCTGCCTGATTCAGCTTTATGAGTACTGAGTTTCCTGCACGATTTTTTCTGTCTGAACCTGCAAGGAAAGGGAGGATAAAACGCATCTGAGTGACTGCCGCATCGTCAAGTACTATCTGAACCCGGGCACCATATTTTGCATTCATTAGCTTGTGCGCTTCAATATCAGATTCTGATCCGGGATCTTCCATGGTCACAAAATTACGCGCACTATTGACGATTGTAGCGTTAAAATCAATAAGTTGCTCCCTTGTTTTCCTGCCAAGACCTGAAAAACGCATATCATACATGCCTTTTGACCTCAGTGCCTCTGTTTTCTGGATCTCGGAAAAGGCATTGTCCGTTCCCACCGCATAATCACTCATCTTCAGGCCGATCTGTTTCGCGCATTCTTTTATCCTTTGCAGGCCTTCATAATTGTCCTTGACAGGGAATGCAAAACCTCTTTCCTTTGCGGTTCCTGTGGGGAGATTATCCCTTACGAGATTTTTTTCAAACTGTTTAAAAAATTTTATTCCTGTCGAAAATACGTCTTTAATGGTTTTTCCATTCATTGCAAAAAAGAACATCTCCTGGATATCCTGTTTTGTCCCGGGTACATGTTCGCCTCCACAGACCATGTTAAAGGCAATATTGGGAAAATTAAAGGTACTGCCTTTTCTTGCCGAAGCCAGGAGTTGCCATGGCTTGTAACCTGAAGCATTGAGCAGAGTCTGAAAAAATACTGTTGAAGAGGCAAGGCATGCGTTTCCTCCCCATTTCCTTTTATTTGGACCTGCCTTTTCAATCAGCCTGAGGTCAAATTCTTCAACCGCTTTAAGGATGTCCCCTGGCTTTTTTATGACTACTTTTTTGGGTAACAAGGGAAGAATGTTTTTTTCTATGGACTTCAGAGCCTTATCATTCGGGATATAGATGGCTTCATTTTCACCGTCAGAGGTCCCTTTTGCAATGCCGTTTCTCTCTTCAATGGTCCAGGTGTCTTTGTTGCGTTTCACCCGTGCAGTCATAACTCCTTCAATTGTGTATGCGGCATAAGAAGATAGTACCTCTCTTCCCTTTAATGTGAGTCTTGTAATAACCGTCTCTCGTGCCATTGGTATACCCTCCTCGTTCATAGAATGGTTATACGAAATATAGTTTCAAGTAGCTATTATTGTCTCAATTATTATATAATTTATGCTTATAACCGGTTTAAGTCCTTATTTTCAATATTTTTTTTGTAATCTGAAATATTTTTCAGGTTGTCGAGTATAATTTTCGTAAAAATGAGAGATTAAAATGGGTTCATATGCATTATAAATTTTGCTAAATTGATGAATTTCAGTCTTAAATGATGTAATATCCAAGGCATATTTGATTTATCGGACCTAAAGTATAAATTAACTTTCCAATATGGCTATTTTTTTCTTTACAGTCGGGCTATTTTTTCTTAAAAGGTAGCACGTTAAAATTGACCTTAGTATCAGTAAACAGGCAGATTTTATCTGCCTCAGGAGGGTCGATATCTTAAAGAAGATATTTGATTTCAAAAGAGACGGCCGTATGATGGATGATATGGCCCTCCCCATACAGTTAGGCCTTACAATGGTAGGCAGTATATTATCCTGTGGGGCTATTGGATATTTTATCGACAAATGGCTGGGAATAAGGGGGCCGTTTACCATTATTTTTATTCTCGCGGGAGTAATAGGTGGTGGTATCATCGTGTACAGGCAGATTGGAGAGGTTGTCGATCTGAAAGAAACTAACAGATCAGAATCAAAAGGAAATAATGACAGAGATTAGAGATATGCAGACGAGATATTGTTCCCAGGCTATGATGGCTTCGATCATTATCTCATGTGTGTTGATTTTTCTTCTGCATATGATTCCAATAGGCAAGGGGCTTATTCTTGGCACGCTTTTTAGTATCATCAACTTTGTGATCATTGGGCAAACTGTCCATTCAAGGATCTTAAAATCCAGATCAAAAGCAAACGGCCTTGCTCTTCTCTCCATATTTATACGATTTACATTTATGGCTGTGCCTCTTGTCGTGTCGGTAAAATTAGGGATTTCATATTTTATCGGAACTGCAATTGGACTTTTTATGGTTCAATTTACAATGTTGTTTAATCACTTAATACTTGAACGCTTTCCCGCAGCAGGAAAGGGATAAACGAGTTCGGAGCATATGGAAGAGATATTAAACGCCGCTATTTTGGAGTATCAGGTATTTGGACAAACAATGTATTTTAAGCCTCTTACCCTGGTAATGACACTGATAGTTATTGCTATTTTGATACTTTTTGGATTTTTATCCACTAAAAAAATTGGAGTAATGCCCAATCCTCTACAGGTAATCGGCGAGCTGATAGTGACTGCCTTTTATGATCTTACGGTTGATGCCCTGGGAACAAAAAAAGCACCTAAATATTTTCCTCTTATCTGCACCCTTTTTTTATTTATGCTTTTAAGTAACTGGATTGGGGTTATTCCTAAATTATCAGAGCCGACCCAGGATTTGAATACCCCGCTTAGTCTGGGAATTCTTGGCTTTGTAATTGCCCACTATGCGGGCATCAGGGCAAAGGGGATTAAGGCGTATCTTAAAGGTTATATGGAGCCCATATTTCTTTTGGCCCCTTTAAATGTAATCGGTGAACTTTCAAAGGTCATATCTATTTCTTTTCGTCTTTTCGGGAATATCCTCGGTGGTGCTATTATTATTGCAGTTGTCACCTCGCTTATTAAAGGCCTACTTCTTCCACCTGGATTGCTTTGTTTTTTCGGGCTTTTCGTGGGGACGATTCAGGCATTTGTTTTTACCATGTTAACGTTGGTATATATCTCGGTTCAGGTTAATTAATTATGCTTTATGATGTTGGAATGGTTGTCAAACTTGCCTCGTTTACGGGGGCTGGAATGTGTATCGGTTTAGGTGCCATTGGAGCCGCATTGGGTGAGGGCTACACGGCAGGTCTTGCAAATGAGGCACTTTCTAATAAGCCTGAAAAAGCAGGCGATATTATGAAAAATATGCTCGTAGGGCAGGCAATTGCTGAATCAGCCGCAATTTTCGCACTTGTTATCGCTATTCTGCTATTGTTTCTGGAGATCCCATCAGTCAGCTACTTGAAGGCCTCAGCCCTTATAGGGGCTGGAATATGCATGGGACTGGGAGCAATTGGTTCAGGTATCGGTTCCGGCCTTCCAGGAGGTGAGGCCTGTTTAGGTCTTGCCAGACAGCCGGCTGTTTCCAATAAGCTCATGACTAATATGCTTATTGGCTCAGCGGTATGTCAGACACCGGCAATCTTTTCCATGGTTGTGTCATTGATGCTTGTTTTTATGGACTTCAGTAATCAACCATTGACACCTACCTGGGCCGCTCTTATAGGCGCGGGTATAAGTACTGGTTTTGCAGCTATTGGTTCAGGATATGGAGGGGGCCTGGCAGCAGGGGCCAGTTGCGAAAGTATAGCGAGAAATCCTGAAACTTTTGGTGCTGTTACCACTACCATGCTTGTAGGTCAGGCCGTGTCACAGACCCCTTCAATCTTTGGACTGCTGGTAAGCTTTATCTTGATGTTCAAGGCCTTTCCTGAATCAGCCTCCCTTGGTCCGGCAATGGCACTTATGGGTGCCGGAATAAGCATGGGGTTTGGAGGCATCGGTCCTGGAATAGGAAACGGATTAACCGCACAAGGCGCAGTAAAATGGGTAGCAAGGAATGTTGAGGCCTCAGGTGAACTCATGAGGACAATGCTTGTTGGCCAGGCAGTGTCACAATCCACTGCTATTTACGCAATGGTTGTAAGCCTTGTTCTTGTATTTGTAATTTAGAAATTTAGAGAACTTACTAAGATTATTTAGAAAGAATCAGTTTTATTTATATCAATATCAGGAGGTATTAAAATGGCAATTGAAGGTGCAGATCTGATTAAGGCAGCAGCATTTCTAGGGGCTGGAATCGCAATGGGTTTGGGGGCTATTGGACCTGGTGTAGGTGAAGGTTTTGTAGGTGGTAAGGCATGTGAAGCTATAGGTAAAAAACCTGAAGAGGCCGGCCTTTTAACAAGAACAATGCTTGTTGGCCAGGCAGTTTCAGAATCTACAGGTATTTACTCTCTGGTTGTTGCCCTGCTTCTACTCTTTGTTGTCTAATAGATTTTTCAGGATTGTAGAATGATATTATATCTCAGTATTGGAATGATAATCATCCAGGTTTTCCTTTTTCTGGTGCTGGTTACTGTTCTCAATAAAATTATGTTTCGTCCTATCCTTAAGGCGATTGAAGACAGAGATCAATACTTTAAGGATGCAAAAAAGAAGATCGCGAATATTGAACTTGAGACAACAGAACTGGTTGAAAAATGTGTTTCTATTGAGAAGGATGCCAAGGCAGCTGCCAATAATAGCAGTTCTGAGCTTAAGAAAGAGGCCCTTAACGTGGCTGAGAGAACATTCAACGAGGCTATGGGTGAGATTTCCTCAATCAGGGATGAAGTTGGAAAAGAGATCGAAAATCAGCTTCAAAAGGCCAGGCAATCTCTTCAGGATGAGGCTGCTGTACTGGCTGACAGCCTGATTGAAAAAGTCATTGACAGGAGGATTAGCAATTGAGCCGACTAAGTCTAAAGCACCTTTTAATTGGTTTTGTAGCCCTTAATGTTGTTCTTTTTGTTGTTCTGATCAAGATATTCGGCCTTGATACAGAAGGAAGCCTTTGGACCAACCTGATGATGTGGGTCAATTTCTTTTTTCTTGTCCTGCTTTTCTGGCGGTTTGGCAAGGACCCTTTGGTCAATTTCCTGTGTGATGAAGCCGAGAAGATCAAGGGGGATATTAGTCTCGCTGACAAGAACCTCAGAGATGCCAGAGCACTCATGGATTCTGAGGCTGATACATTAAAGAGTATGGATGATCATATTCTCAAGATCAGGGAAAATATAATCAGAGTTGCCAAAAAAGAAAAAGAAAATATCCTTGAACAGGCAAAAATTAATGCCGACAAAATGATTGAGAATGCTAGGCAAGAATCAGAGTACAGGGTTGCTCTGGCCAGAAAGCAATTAAGTGAGGATATGTTGGACATGGCGATCGCAATAGCCGTTAATAAGCTCCAGAAAATATTAGGCAGAAAAGATAATGAAAAGATAATCGATAAGTTTACATCCGAACTAGGCAGTTCAAATTTTTCCCTTTAAGGGATATATCAAAATCTCTGATTCAGGTGTTTTGTGCATCTCCTGTCAATAACAGGGATCTGGATCAGAGATTTTTTTTGTCCTTGTCAACCTCTGTATTATATTTGCCCGAGCTACCTAACTGGCAACTGTTTTTCAGTCATGTGGATATCCCCAATTTGGGTAGTATATACAACTGAAGAAGCAGCCAGCCAGCGATAATAATGATAAACCACCATATTCCCATCAGATTGTTCCTCTCTTTCCTGTTTCCGCTATTCGCATGATCCACTCAAAATCACCTTTTTAAAGCATAAAATGAAACAGCCTCCGGCTGTTTAATTTTAGGATGCTCAGGAAAATCCCCTTGATGGTGAGCAACCGGATTTTGAAAAGGGAGCTGCTCCGGATTTTGAACCACACGAAAAGGATGATACACGCCTATAGATATCCTTTTCTCCGCAAGATGGGCATTCAAACTCGCCGTCATCATCTGAATGGAATACCAGCTTTTCAAAGCAGGTCCCACATTGATTACATCCATATTCATATATAGGCATAATATTTCTCCTGATTTATTTTTTTTACCTTAGATATTATTATAAGACCTGAAATTGAATATTCAATAGTTATTTCAAAGGAGTCAGAATCTTGATTGTCATTTGAGAAGGTCTGAAAGACCTGTGCAAAACTACCCGCCATCACTCCTATGGCTGATATGCCGGATTATTTAAATAAAATAGATCGATCTTATTTATCTTACCTGAAGGATTGAGAGACAGGTAAAAATAGGTTAACACTGAGATTTTTCTAGCATTTTTCAGCTGATGTGTTATATATTTAAAAAAGGAAGATTTTATTTTTGGGGAGGTCTGATATAAATGAAAATATTACTTTTAGGTAGCA
>JAFDJA010000143.1 GCA_019307745.1 Deltaproteobacteria bacterium
AAATGCTCACGCTCGACCACGGACAAATGATTGTATTGTTTTGGCATAGACACTTAGGATAACATTTTCCTTTCCGCTTTCCCAAGTGTTGCACTTCGCTATTGAACTCGCGAAGTTAATATTTGAACATGGCACAAAGATTGCAAAATTTATTAATGATGTGCTGATGACAGACTATATTACTATCATATGACTGTGTAACAGCCGCATATGTCTTAATAGTGTTTGTCAGTCCATCCATGTTAAATTTTTTGGGGCTTTATAGGTTCCCGGTTATCCGGGCCATGCATTTCAACCATTATCCTATCACCTGAATATTGCATAATTCGTCCTAGTCCGTCTAAAACCGGAATTGGAATGATTGTTGTTCGCAGGCATATTAGAAATATGGTGAGGATCAAAATCAAGCGTTCGCCCCCCCCTCTACAGGAGTGTGTATGCAGACAGATTCGCTGTTAAACAAGCTTTATCCCGCCTTGGCGGGACAAACCACAACAGATAAATGGTGCAAGATTCAGATATTAAACTTACACTTACCAACCGATGATGACTCCTGACAAAATCTCCGGGAATAAGATTTATGAGACATTTGAACAGCTCTACCGGAACCGAACCCTTCTCAGACTGAACGTGCTTGGGACCGACTTTGAAGGTCTAACAATAATAACCGGTATTGAAAAGAAGGACAGGAGCCACTATCTGCTTATAGATTACCCCGGTGGCTCCAGAAAGTTAATTCATAATGCAGTGAGTAGAAACATACTTCTGGAATACAGTGGTAAGGACAAGCTTCAGTACAATTTCAGAACTGTTATTGACCATGTGGATGAAAAAAACATCTGGCTGAAATTCCCGTCCATAATAGAAAGAATTCAGAGAAGAAAGTACTTCAGGGTATCACCCCCTATTGGCACGAAAGTGCTCTTTCAATCAGACAGTAAGGCATTTTCGTTTAATGTCCTTAATATCAGCGAAGGAGGGATGCTGATCAATCAGGATGCCTCGTACCACGACAAACAAATATTTTATATGGGGGGCTATGTGTACAACCTTGCTCTGGTAAACGCAGAGGACTCTGTAAAGGCGAAAATTTCAATATAAAAACTGGAGATCAGAAGGATGGAGCCGAATCCCAATACAGGCAAATTTAATTATGCTGTCCAGTTCCTGGACCTTGGGAAAAATGGAAAAGAAAAGATAAAGGACTTTATCTACAGATGTCAAAGAGATCTTCTTAAAAGGCGGAATGATATTGATGACAAATAGAGAGGCAATTAAGGACAGCCCGGATCATATATATATGTCGACTATTTCACCCACTCCCCTGGTAAGAACAGTCCTGTTTCCGGAAGGTCCATAGGTATTGCTGGTTTGGGTAATATGATATCCAACATATACTATTCTGTCACCCGGCCGTTTCTTATTATCAAAATCATCAATCCCTCTGCGGTTCAAATCCACAGCAGGCTGCGTTAAATTATGAACAGGCATTAGAGCCATTGCATTGCTGATTTTCATAGATTGATCCCATCTCAATAAAAATTTTATTCTTTTATTTTATCAGAGGTATTGAAGCTGATCAAGGTGAAAACATCAGCAAAATAGAAAAAGATAGGATCGGGCATAAAAAAGCCATTCTTTCCTTGAATAAACAGAAAGGAATGGCTCTGTTCATATTTGAACGCAGGCTGGTTTCAGAACTCTAAATAAAACTCCCGCTATTTTGGATTCGCAATATCAGCCAGATTATCCTCAAGGATCTTGTCAGCAATCTTGACTGATTCCACATTATATTTCCCACTCTTAACCAGTTCTCTCAGTTCAGCGACTTTCTCAGCCCTTATCTCAGGAGCCTTGTCCACCATCTCAGCCGTGCGGCTAAACTCTACCGAGGCATTGGACAGATCTATCTTTTCTCCTGGCTGGCTTACCTGCTCCTTCCCCTGGGGAGTCTTCCCCTCTTGTTCTGTCTTTTTGTTAAGGGAAGCCTCCAAATTACCGATCTGATTTACACTTTGAGTTATTTCATCAATTTTCATAATTTATTTCCTTCTCTATCAATATTAGAGGGCATATTTTCTCCCAGAGATTTTTCCCTGACATCCTGTTGGCTACCTTTATTCCGTACTGCCTGACTGATCATTTTATTTGAGATCTGATCCAACATCTGCTTTCTTCTTGCGCCCGTAGATATATTAACGGAATCAGAAGACTGCCTGGGTTTCTGAACACTATCCTGCACCTGCAAGGCTCTCTTCTTCAATTGATTGCCGTATATTCTCAGAACACTCCGTATTTGATGGGTAGTTACCAAAACAAATTGCCTCCATTTATATTATCGGCAAGGGGAAAAAAAACTTAAAATTATTTCCGATAAAAAAAAGGAGGAATATATTTTAAACTGATGTAAGATCGAATTAATACAGGAAAACTGAGATATCTCGAGTGAAAAAAGACAGGAAGCAAGGCATGCTGATATAATTAAAAATGATAAGAAAATTATGACACTAACCATCCAGCTCAGCAGGTTTTTGAATGCCCTGTTTTTTTATCTTTTCCACCAACGTAGTCCTGTTCATATTTAACAGCTTGGCTGCCCTGTTTTTCACCCAGTCAGCCTTTTCCAGAGCCCGAACAATAAGGAGTCGCTCATACTCATTAATGGAGTTATTCAAGGAGATGCCAGTATCAGGTATCAACTGGTCCGTTGTGTTATCCTCTGGCCACCTCTTCATAATCTTGTCAGGTAGATCCTGCAATGTCAATGTACTGCTTTCGGACAATATAACCATTCGTTCAATGATATTTTCAAGCTCTCTTACATTTCCGGGCCAGTCATATTCTGTCAAGGTATTAACTACCTCTTTTGAAATCCCATAAACCTCTTTACCCTTTGACTGGGATATGACTTCAAGGAAGTGATGCACCAGAAGAGGGATATCAGAACGCCTTTCTCTTAGAGGCGGAATCTCTATTGGAATTACTTTAAGCCTATAATACAGATCCTCCCTGAATTTACCATCTTGAACCAGCTTATCAAGGTCTTTATTTGTTGCGGCTAAAATCCTCGTATCACATTTTATTGTCTTAGTACCACCCAGCCTTTCAAATTCATGTTCCTGCAGAATGCGAAGCAGTTTGACCTGTAGATGAGGGCTCATCTCTCCTATTTCATCTAAAAAAATAGTGCCGCCGTTTGCGAGTTCAAACCTGCCAATGCGCGTTCTTATGGCGTTGGTAAAGGCACCCTTTTCATGGCCGAAAAGCTCGCTTTCTAGTAAATCTTCCGGGATAGCACCGCAATTAACAGGGATAATGGATTTATCACGCCTCATGCTGTGATAATGCAGGGCTTTGGCAACCAGCTCCTTGCCAGTCCCGGATTCACCTAGAATCAGTATTGTACTGTTTGTATCCGCCACCTTTTCAATAATCCTGAAAACTTTTGACATTTCAGGACTGTCACCCACAAAATTCTCAAACTGGTATTTCTTTTTCAGCTGATTCTTCAATGCCAGATTCTCTCTCTTGAGATTTCTAAATTCCAGGGCTCTATTGATAATCAAAAGGACTTCTTCCATCTTAACCGGTTTTGCGAGATAATCAAAGGCTCCTAATTTCATTGCCTCAACAGCGTTTTTGATAGTGGCATATCCTGTGAGAATAATACCAATAGAATCAGGGGCATTCTCAGTAAGATATTTCATCACAAACATACCATCAATTTTAGGCATGTTCAGATCAATAAGTGCCACATCATAAAAATTCTGATCTATCATCTTGATGGCAACTTCACCATTCTTGGCAGTTTCCACCTCAAAATCCTTGCTCCGAAGGGCATCGGAAAAAAATTCCCTGATCTTCTTTTCATCATCCACTACCAAGATTTTTACAACTGTCACAATAACCTCTCCATCTAAAAATGATAAAATACAAAATATGTTAAAATTTAGATAATTAACGTATTATTTTCCGGATATAATGTTTCAACAAAAATTGATTATTAATTCATTTTTTCCTACACAGTCCAAAACATACGGCAAAAATCATACAAAATCAAACAGTGATAAAACAAGGCAAATTTAAAAGAAGAAAATCAAACAGTGATTATAAAGGGTAAACGTCAAATTTAATGACAAAATTTTGGCTATCAACCAATATTGCGTCAATATTCTAACATTATTTTATGATTGATCAATCTTTTTTTTACCAAGCTTACATCTCGGACAACTTTTATTGTAAAATTGCGAGTGATGGTTACATCCAATATCGATTCATTAATATTAATCCGGGTTAAAACTTAATTCGCTTCATTCATAATTCGAGGTCATGATCATGCTCCGTCCCTCCTGTCCAGGCGAGATGGCAAAAGCGCGGAAAACAGTCGCCGCGCGATGAAGGTTAAAAATAGACATCACAACTGGAAAAATATCTCTCTTCTCTTAAGATTCCATAAATCCGGAATAATATATCCCTTTATTAAATAACCTTATTGTATTGACAGGAGTTAGAGCAGTCGATTTTTGATCTTGATTTTTTGTCTCATCAATTGCATAATACCGAAAAATTTCAACAAATATCTTAGCGTATTGCTTTTATCCTAAAAACAGCTACTTATAAAACAACTTGTGATAAAAATACTATATTCTCCAATATGATCACAACCGATTAAGATCTTCATAAGTCCTTTTTCCAATAAATGATCAATACCGGCAATGCAGATTATTAACTCACAATGGGAGTGAGAAAGATGGACAGAAAAGCAACAATTAAGAGAAAGACGAAAGAGACAGATATAAAACTGGAACTTAACCTGGATGGTGATGGTGTTTCAGAGATTAATACAGGTGTTCCATTCATTAACCACATGCTTACCCTTATGGCAGCCCATGGATTCATGGACATCCGGCTCACTGCCAGAGGGGACACGGAAGTTGATTACCATCATACGATTGAGGATCTTGGCATATGCCTGGGCATGGCCATCTCCCAGGCACTAGGAGAGAAAAAAGGGATCCGACGATATGGCCAGGCATCAGTCCCAATGGATGAAGCTCTGAGCAGTGTGGTTCTAGACATCTCCAATCGACCTTTTTTGGCTTACAGGGTCCCGCTAAAGGATAGCAAGACTGGTGAATTTGATGTAAAGCTGATCAGAGAGTTTTTCAGGGCTATTGTGAGTTCAGGTATTACTATACACATTGACCTTATTTCAGGAGAAGATCCTCATCATGTTGCTGAATCTATCTTCAAGGCCTTTGGCAGGGCCCTTGATCAAGCAGTAAGCATTGAGACCAGACTTAAGAATTCCGTACCCTCTACAAAAGGGATGCTTTAAACACTGAACTCTCAGCATCTCTACCTTGTTTAATATTTGCATGAATCATTCTTCGCCCGGCCGGCATGTCGGGCGCTTTTTTTCATCTTATAAGAAAAAAGGATTGTAAATTGATTGTTATTCCAGCGATAGATTTAAAGAACGGTCACTGCGTCAGGCTCGAACAAGGGGAGATGTTAAAAGAGACGGTTTACTCAGATATCCCGGAAGAGATGGCACTGAAATGGTATGAATCAGGGGCTGAACGACTCCATTTAGTGGACCTTGACGGTGCTGTCAAGGGGAGGCCTATTAATAGAGATGTTATAGAGAGAATCGTCCGGGCTGTCCCCATTCCAGTCCAGCTTGGAGGAGGCATTAGAGATATCAAGACTGTTCATGCATATCTTGATCTTGGCATCCATCAGGTTATCCTCGGGACAGTGGTATACAAGGACCCTGAATTTGTGATCCAGGCGGGAAAGGAATTCCCGGACAGAATCATATTAGGTATCGACGCAAAAAGGGGCAAGGTGGCAATTGAAGGCTGGACCGAAGAGACAGATATCTCACCGGTTAAAATGGCCGCAGAATTTGAGAATACAGGGATAGCTGCTGTTATTTACACTGATATCCAGAGAGATGGAATGGGAACAGGTCCTAATATCAAGGCGACAAAAGAACTGGCAGAAGCGATTGATATCCCGGTGATAGCCTCAGGAGGGATCTCAGGTATAGAGGATATTGAAGAATTATTGACAATAGCTGACAGCGGTGTAATCGGAATGATTACTGGAAAGGCTATTTATGAGAAAACACTGGACCTTTCCGAGGCAATAAAACTCACAAAAAAAGTTGAAAAAAACTTTCCGCGCCAATCCTCACAGAACGGGATCCCGGATGCATGATTTTGATTTTTTCACACCGGGATCACTTGTCAGTCATGGTTATCTGAATCATCCCGAAAATAGGTATGGCATCTCTATAACCTTTAACAAAAAGGACAAATCAGACACACCATTTTTTTCTTGACATTTCCTTGCGTTTCTGCACTATAGATCGTTTAATTCTAATATGTATTATTTGTAAAATATGTCACTTTCTGAGAAAATCACAAATGACCTGAAAGAGGCCCTGAAAGCCAGGGATACTTTTTGTGTCTCCTGCTTAAGAATGCTCAAAGCAACCATTAAAAACAGACAGATCGAAAAGAGGGAAGACCTGAAAGATGATGAGATTATAGGAGTTATATCTTCCCAGATCCGGAGGTGTAAAGAGGCTGCTGATGATTTTAGAAAAGGTGGCCGTGAAGATCTTGCGATAAAAGAAGAAAATGAGGTCCGGATACTTTACAGATATCTACCTGAGCAGTTAAAACCGGATGAGATCGAAAAAATCTTGAAGGAGACCATTACCGAACTTTCAGCCAACAACCTGAGTGACCTTGGAAAGGTCATGAAAGCGGGTATGGTAAAAATGGGAGGAAAGGCGCAGGGTAAGCTGGTTAACGAGATAGCGAAAAAACTTCTGAGTTGATGCATAGGATCGAAAAACTTATTATAGAAGTATCCTGCAATAGAACGAACACCTAATGTAAAACAGATATTTCCGGTAGTTTGATTGTTTTGTTAAATTTATATCAACAGGTAACTGAGACACATTAATGAACAGCTATTGCATCCCACAAAATAAAAAACTCCTTCAGGCGAAGGGGTTTTTTATTTTATTGGCCTGTAGGTAAAATTGCAGTCTTAACATAAACATTTTTTCTCTGAACAATATGGACTCATACCAGTCTGCCAAGGAGGAGATCAAAAGGGCTGCGGACATCGTTGAACTCATAGGTCAATATGTCCAACTAAAAAGGGCAGGATTGAATCATATGGGGCTCTGTCCGTTCCATTCAGAAAAGGCCCCTTCCTTCACTGTCAACCGAACCAAACAGATGTTTCACTGCTTTGGTTGTAAAAAGGGCGGGGATATTTTCAAGTTCTGGATGGAATACCACAATGTTTCATTTCCCCAGGCAATGAAAGACCTTGCGGCTAGATATAATATAGAGTTTATGGAAAAGAAGTTGACTCCAGTTCAAAGGCAAAAGGTGGAGCTCAAGGAGGTACTTTTCAATATAAATGAGGATGCCGCTGAATATTATCACCATATCCTCTTAAAATCGGATAAAGGCAGGGATGGACGTAAATATCTCGATAAAAGGAAGCTCAATCAGGAGGTTATAAACCAATTTCTGCTGGGTTATGCACCGGATGATTGGAGCGGTCTGACAGGATTTCTGAAATCAAGAAAGATTAATCTTGATAAAGCTGCCCAGGCAGGGCTTATCATCCCTAAAAAGACCAATGGTTATTATGATCGTTTCCGTGGGCGTATTATTTTTCCAATCTACAATTCAGGCAACCGGATTGCGGGTTTTGGCGGAAGAGTCCTGGACGACTCTCTGCCCAAGTATCTAAACACCCCGGAGACTCCGGTCTTTTTCAAAGGTGAACTGTTTTATGGCCTTCATGCTGCGTATCAGCACATCAGGACTAATGGCAGGGCACTGATAGTAGAGGGTTATACAGATGTCCTGGCGCTTCAGAAGCATGGATTAGAGGAGGCAATCGCCACTCTAGGAACTGCCCTGACCAGGAATCATATAAGAAAACTTAAGGG
>JAFDJA010000268.1 GCA_019307745.1 Deltaproteobacteria bacterium
GCATCTGAAAACACAAAGGGACTTGATACAGTTTTTGCTGCTTCCAACCTTGTTAATATTTTAGGCGATGACCCTGACACCCTGCAGATTCCGGCAGAGTATGCTAATTCTTACGGGATGTACGAGATGGGTATCAGACCTGATATAGAATATAATGGCAAGACTATACTGGATATGTTTTACAGTGAAAATTCGCCATTAAAAGCATTATATATAATGGGCGAAGATCCTGTTACATCTTTCCCTGACAGCAATCAGGTAATCGACAACCTGAAGTCCCTGGATTTTCTAGTAGTACAGGATATTCTGTTAACAGAAACAGCCAAGCTTGCCAATGTAGTTCTGCCTGCTTTAAGCTGGGGGGAAAAGGACGGGACTTTTACCAGTGCAGAAGGCATCAGCCAGAAAGTATACAAATTAGTTGACCCGGCAGGACAGTCAATGCCCGACTGGATGATATTAAAAAACCTTGCCCTGACAATGGAAAAGGAATTGGGCGTCAGAAGTCTGGTCGATATTCAAAAAGAAATTCAGCATGATTTATCCGGTCAAGATTCGTCTGATGGTAATAAAGCATTTGTTCCCGTAACATATGAATCAACTGAAGAACCTGACAGTGAATACCCTTTCAAACTGGTTATTAGAGATGTCTTACAGCACTCCGGTATCATGTCAACAAGTTCAAAATCTCTTGACCTCGTAATTTCCGAAGCATTGCTTGAAATAAACGAGAAAGATGCTGAAAAATATGGTGTCTCAGGAAATTCCCATGTTAAAATCAGTTCAAAGCAGGGATCAGTTTTTCTCAAAGCAAAACTTTCTGAAGAAGTACCAGAAGGAACACTCTTTGTGCCCACTCATTTTCCTTTCGCAAAAATAAATATGCTGACCCGCCTGTCCTCTAACGGGGAGCATCCGATCAACACAGTAAAAATAGAGTCAGCCGGTTAATTACAAAAAGCTGTAGGGGCGTATTGCAATACGCCCCTACAGATTCCGTACCTGCCTGCCAGGTGAAAATAGGGGATAATTGATGTCTACTGAGAAACTCCGCAGAATCGACAGTAACAGACTCGAGATACCAAAAAGCTACAAAGCCGGCATGCATACAAATCGTGTTATTTATCTGGATAAAACACTTGAAAAAAATCTTGACCCAAAAGCAATATACCAGGGTGCAAATGTAGCAATGCTGCCCGGAATCGTCGGTTCATCCATTGCAATGCCTGATATTCACACAGGCTATGGTTTTACAATCGGAGGTGTTGCGGCATTTGATCTAAAAGAGGGAGTCATCTCTCCCGGTGGAGTGGGATACGATATTAACTGCGGAGTCAGACTTCTGAAAACCGAGCTCACTAAAAAAGAACTTTCACATAATATCAAAGATCTCATCGAAGGATTATATGCAACAATACCTGCTGGTGTGGGATCAAAAGGTAAGCTGCGTCTGAATGCCAAGGATTATAAAAAGGTTTTGGTCCGTGGATCACGATGGGTCGTTGAGCAGGGTTATGGCAATAACGAAGATATTGACCACACAGAATCGCAGGGATGCCTTGAAGGGGCTGATCCGGATCTTATTAGTAAAAGAGCCTATGAACGCGGAAGAGAACAGCTGGGAACATTAGGGTCCGGAAATCATTTTACCGAGATTCAATACGTAGATGAAATTTATGATCAAACAATTGCATCCAGTCTCGGATTATTCAAGAATCAGATTACAATAATGATCCATACAGGTTCGCGTGGATTTGGACATCAGGTCTGTACTGATTTTCTGGAAGTGATGAAGCGTTCTGCGATTAAGCACAGCATAAACCTTCCTGACCGAGAGTTGGCATGCGCACCTTTTGACAGCCCTGAAGCAAGAGATTATATGTCAGCAATGAGAGCCGCCGCTAACTATGCATGGGCAAACAGACAGCTCATCATGCACTGGGTAAATGAATCTTTTATGAGAATTTTAAAAGCCGGACCTAATATGCTCGGCATGAGTCTCGTGTACGATGTGGCACATAACATAGCTAAAGTGGAAGAACATATTGTAAACGGCAAAACAAAGAAACTCATCGTCCATCGAAAAGGCGCAACAAGGGCATTTCCACCGGGCCACCCAGACCTTCCAGAAATTTACAGAAAAACAGGCCAGCCGGTAATAATTCCGGGTGATATGGGCAGGGCCTCATTTATATTAGTTGGCACTACAAAAAGCATGAAAGAGTCATTTGGGTCAACCTGCCATGGTGCTGGGCGAGCATTATCAAGAAACCAGGCTGTAAAGAAGGCAAAAGGACGGGCTATCTGGAGAGAAATGGAAGATAGGGGTATAATAGTTCGAGCTACCGGAAAAAGAACTCTGGCAGAAGAGATGCCAGAAGCCTATAAAGATGCCTCCAATGTTGTTAATGTTGTTCATAATGCCGGTTTATCAGAAAAGGTTGCAAAACTCAGACCGCTTGGAGTAATCAAGGGATAAAATATAGGGATTATGAATAATAATAAACTCAGGATAGGAAAAATACAGTATGCCAATTTATTCCCTATCTTTCATTATCTGGACAGGCGATGTGATATTTCCAGATACACGTTTGTCAAAGGTGTCCCCTCACACCTCAATAAATTGCTTCGTGAGGATGAGCTTGATATCAGTCCGTCATCTTCGATTGAGTATCTGAGGAATAAGAGCAAGTACCTGCTCCTGCCATGTTTTTCTATCAGTTCATTTGGACCGATAAGGAGCATTCTGCTTT
>JAFDJA010000269.1 GCA_019307745.1 Deltaproteobacteria bacterium
ATGAAAACCGCCAGCCTGTTCCAAATGGTGTAATTGAGCGTGTAAATTATGACACCGATATTAACGCTGGTGTGGAAGTATACGGTAGAGGCGCTAATGATACATTTGTCTTTGACGATAACAGCACAGTCATGAGCGTATACGGGGATGCAGGCGATGATACCTTCCAGATCGGTCAGATGTTTCAGTCACCCCGTGACGGGTCTAATCCGGCAAATAATTTAGACCCCAAGGATTATTTCCCCACGAAACAGACTACTCAGGGTTTCCTTAGCAATGGAGTCAGCTTTTCTGCCACCATGTATGGCGGAACAGGACAGGACTCGTTTACAGTATATCGCAGCCTGGCAGAACTCTTCCTTTATGGAGAAGAGGATGATGACACATTCAGGGTAAGGGCTTTTGTAGCGGTAGATCCCGAAGACGACAAGGCCCCTATCACCAATGTAAACGGTGGGCAGGGTGCTGATTTTATCGAATATACGGTTAATGCCCCAATCAATATTGAAGGTGGTGACGGTTTTGATACCCTTACCGTTGTTGGTACAGAGTTTGGTGATGATTTTGTCGTAACCGATCAAGGTATTTATGGGGCGGGCCTCCCGGTCCGGTACGGCGGCATAGAAAAGGTAAGCCTTGATGGAATGGAAGGAAATGACACTTTTTTTATTGCCAGCACTGATGAAAATGTTGCGGTTGAGATCTTTGGTGGCCGCGGTAGTGATACATTTAATGTATCCGGGGGTACTGATGGTCCCATCACGGTTGTGGCAAAAGACCTTGAAGGACACAGCGGGCTTATACAGCATGATGTTAGTTCCGCACCTGCCCTTTTTGATGATATTTACGCAAGTGATTTGCGCGTGATCGTTGCTGATAATGATACGGCTGGTATTGCAATTCTTGGAGCCGGAGGACTTTTAAAGGTGGCTGAGACAGGGGCGCTGGTGGCGAGTTACGCTATTGTTCTTACCAGGCCTCCTGAAGAGGATATTCGCATTACAGCATCACCCAGTAAGCCGAAAGAGGCAGATCAGAAGGCCGGAGGTAAGGGTCTCGAACTCAGTAAGGATGAAAACTTCCTCACAAGAAATTCTGATGGAGTATCACTTCTGTTTACCCAGGATAATTGGTATAAGCCGCAGACCGTATATGTGTCAGCTGATGCTGATGATCTTGCGGAAGGCAACAGGTTCTTTACAGTTCAGCATAATGTAATCCAGGGAGGAATGGCCGATGATGGTGGAGCATATGACGGACTTGCCGTTGCCTCAGTAGTCGTAGAGGTAATTGATGATGATGCCGCCAGTGTGGATATTACCCAGACTCAGGGTGAGACAATTGTTTCAGAAGAGGGAGCGTTCGCAGCCGAAGATCAGTACGAGGTAGTTCTGTCCAAGCAGCCGTCCGGCGAAGTCATTATAGATATTACCACTGACGGTCAGCTTGATACAGATAAAACATTCTTGACATTTAATTCTGCAAATTGGGATACCCCCCAATTTGTAAAAGTTACCGCTACACAGGACAATACAGATGAGGGCATTCATTACTCCCGTATCACACATGAGATCCGGGATGACTCTATCAATAATTTCTATGGTATTTCATTGGATGATGTGGTTGCAGGACTCGCTTCCACGCTTAACGGGGATGTTTCAGGCGGATTTGAAGCTGAGATATCCGGGCAGAATATAATTATACAACAGGCAGGTGGTTCCGGGTTCAGTGCGGAATTCAGAGGCTCTGATTCTGTTTCAGGCATTTTTACAGGGACGAGGGCCGGCGATTTCTGGACAAATGCCGATATGGCTTTTAGTACGACTGATGTTATCGGTGAGGGCGAAGTCTGGATGGTGCTGCTTAATGGAACGGCCTACAGCCATGAAACCGTTGCAGGTGATGACCTTAGTATTGTTATTGATGAACTATTGGCTGCTATGAGAAATGCTCCGATTGATATTGTTAGAACCGGAGATACCTTGTCTATAGTGCCTATGGCCCAAAAGACATTTAGCAGCGGTGAAGGTAATATAGAGGTAAATGGACAGCCTTACAGCGGCGATGCTATTAATGCCGGGCAGGCTTTTGTCATAACTATTCAGGGGCTTAATTATATATATATTTCAGGGAGTAATGGCGATCCTCTGGATTTTAATACTGTTGGGGAAGCTCTGAAAGAAGCAGTTGAGAAGGATGGGGTTTATTCTGCCAGTTTTGACGGCACAACCCTGACGGTTAATCCGGACTTTAATGCTTTTTCAGCCGAATTAACAGGGGCTGAAGAAATTTCCGGGACAGCAGCAGTGAGTGGAACAAACAGCCCCGACTATTACTCTGATATTAATCTTGGACTGGCTGTAGGCTCCGGATCAATAGGTGTTGGCGGGGTATGGACTCTTACTCTAAATGGGGTTGACTACACCTACATGGTTGGAAATAACGGCGAGAACCTGAACATCGCATCTGTTGATGTTAAGGTCACTGACGATGATGTGCCGGGTGTTTTAATTACTCAGGTAGATGGTGACACCAAGGTGACAGAACCCACAGATCAGGTTGTAATGGGAGATGGTCAGATTACTGCCGATGGAACTTTTACCAGGTTTGTGGCTGATTTCGGGTCATCAGTAATAAATGAAAAAGAGGTGCATGATTCATTTTTCACTGCACAGAATATTGACTTTGCGAGCTGGAGTGATAATGCCAACTCTGAGATTGACCGGTCCACAATCCTGCCCCAT
>JAFDJA010000144.1 GCA_019307745.1 Deltaproteobacteria bacterium
TAATAAGACCATCCTTTAAAATTCTTACCTCTCCCTCGGCCGGCAATTCAATCACCAGGTTACCGGGTTGAAAAAGATCCTCCTCGCCCATTATCAGATCGGATCCATCATCTGATACAAAAAAAAACTTAAATCCCCTTGCAGGATAAAGATTATCATGAGCAATAAAGAGGCGTCCCTGCTTCATACTTTCGTAAATGTCATGTTTTGTCTTGTCAAAATCCTTATATATCTTCCGATTAAGAAAAACATGAACATTGATGGACCTTAAAAGAAAATCGTATGAAAGGGGTTTCAGGTTTATCATCCCCCACCTTATAAAGGAGCCATGTGCATCCGATCCTCCAACCGCAACTACCCTTCTCTGCTGACAAAGATCATCCCAGAAGCTTATTGTTCTCTTACTGGGCCCCTTCAGGGTCTGGCTCTTAAAGCGAAGAAGAGATATTCCATGAAATACCGTCTTAATCCGCTCCTTCCACCGTGATGAGAAATTCCATATACATATTCCTGTAAATCCGGAAACAGACAGGTCCTTCCAAATATAAGCGATCGATTTTTGCTGAAAAGGCATCCCCTTTTCAAAGGGATGGGCAAGAAATCCAAACCCACCCTGACAGTTGACCTGATCAATGACAGCCTGGGGACTCAGATTATTGGAACCAATCATCTCCTTAAGCCCGTATGCCAGATAATGGTGAGAATCCTTTCCTATTTCAAGACCTGTGAGTACAGCTACATCCCCATAAAATCCTTCCTCATCCAGATTCAGCGAACGCTTCATATAGTCATGGTCATTAATGCAGATAAAGTCGAGTCCTGCTTTACCAGCTATTTTTGCTATTTCGGCTGAATTCTTTGTTCCATCTGAATGGAGAGAATGTATGTGAATATTCCCTATATATTCATAATTAAACATAATTTGTCATCACGTTGATATTCTAGCTTAAATATTGTTTTCATAAAGGACCTCAATGTTGAAAAGCAACCTGATATAAATCTGTAAAATTTTGTGATACACCAAACAATAAAAATCAGGAGGACGCAACTTATCACATTAAGACAGCAAGGAAAAGTGTAAATATCACTAAGGTCACGGCAAAAACAAATACTGTCTAAATCAATAAAGATTATTCATATTGACCAAGGGCACGCGCACCCATCTTCATGAATTTGAAAACCACAAAAATATTCAGAAGTATTACCAAAAGAAAGGCGGAGACAAACAGGAGCCATTGGAATAGAGAAACTGTCGAGCCCCTCAAATCCTCCAAAAAAATCATGTAAACAGGTCCTGCCTCAATAACAATAATAATAACCATTAAAATGACGCTAAAAATCATATAAATAAGGCCACCGAACCCTGTTGCCACCTGGGCTATATTTTCAAAGTTAAATTTGGGATAAATCGCTCCGAAACCAATACCCATTGCCACAATGCTGAAGATTGAAAGAAACATAGTCACTGACGACATGACCATCATGAAGGCGGAGACATGAAGCATATAGTTTGTTACAATAATCAATGTTTCTCCCAGAACAAGCATTGGCACTATACAAATAGTAAATTTACCCCACAAGAACCGTTTGATGGAGATAGGTGAGGTGCGGACAATCCAGAAGGCAGTTCCTTCTGAGCTTACTGCCGGGAATATAAAACGAACAGATACTGCTGAAATAACGAAACCGGCAAGCCCCATATTTAAAAAGGATATCTCATTCTGCAGATACTCAATTCTTATTGGGCTTTTTTCCAATGGGAGCACACTGAAGTTATAAAGATATACCACTACCAGAGCACCAAGCAGGAACAACTGAGACCATTGTGTATTATCGCGGAAAAATGTTCGGATATCCTTATCTACAATTGAAGCAAGATCCTGTTGTACAGGTTTTTTAACAACTCTTATCAAAAGATTCAGGAGCCTCTGTCCGCTCTTTTTTCTCTTCCCCTCCTGAGACTTGGAAAAACCGATAAAATAAATACCGCCTGATATCCATAAATTTATAAATATCATTGCCCCGGCAGTACTCCACATGAGTAAAATCTCAAAATAATTTCTTTTGCCCGGTACTCCGTTCAGATATCCCCATAATACTTCTACGGCCCAGTGAGTCGGTATATAAGGGCTGTCAGGAGATTTCAGGGAAGTCACATATTGCACAATACTAAAAAAGGCATCCGGGTCTACAAGCCTCTCAGGCCTTAAAAAGCGAAACATCAGATAAAGTCCGACAATCATAAATACCGTTAAAAGCATTATTATATCTCTTGTCCGCTGTGCAGGAAAAATGCTGACCATAAGCATGGTGAAGAGTATACCAATACCAGCGGCGATTATTATCATTGCCAGACCCATATGTAAAAGCGACAAATAAAAAACCGGTCCTGCCTGATATACCCAGGCATAGGCCATCAAAACCGGCATACCAAACACCATGACCATCCATGAGCTGTCTATCATGGTATGGACAGCGCGGCTGAAAAAAATTTCCTCCGGAGAACAGGGTGAGGAATGAATAAGTCCCAGATCAGAAGAAAGATAGAGATTGGAAAGAGCAGTGATTATGTGGCTGAATATGAGCAAAGAAAAAAAAGTCAGGAAAATCATTGCAAGGAGGTGGTGGGCCAGCAGGTCACCAATAACCTCAACGGACTGGAAATAGAGCAGTACACGAACGGAAAGAACAAACATCATAATCCAGAAGACAAAACCGATGGCACTCAGGATATACAGTTTTTTCCATGACCCTGAAGATGCTGTTCTGAAGCTGTTTTTTATCCCCAGGACCCTTGGGCTAAGAAGAAGAACGAGTGTATTCATAAGCGATACCATTTCCCTCAGTCAGCTTGAGAAATACCTCTTCCAGATCTCCCCCCACACCTGCCATTTCTTTCAACTCTTCAGGAGTCCCGGCTGCGATGATCTTTCCTGCCTGTATTATGGCAATCTCTTGACAGACCTCCTGGGCCACTGCAAGTGAATGAGTTGACATAAAAACAGTGGTGCCGTTCTGTGCCTGATCCCTAAATATGTCCTTTACAAGTTTTGCTCCTTTGGGATCGAGCCCAACCATGGGTTCATCAACAATAAGGAGCTTTGGCCTGTGCAGCAGTGCCCCGCACATTACAAGTCTCTGTTTCATACCATGGGAATAGCTCTCAATAAGCTCATCACCCCAGTGATTTAGATCAAAGAGCATCAGGAGCTCCACGATTCGCTCATCAAGACGGGAAGAATGATTCAGACTGTAAAGGCCGCCAAGGAAATGAAGAAACTCAATTCCGGTAAGCTTTTCATAGAGAAAAGGACGGTCCGGTATAAACCCAGTGCATCTTTTCACCTCAGATGGCTTATCTGAGATGTCATCCCCATTAATAACGATCTTTCCCTCTGAGGGTTCCAGAATCCCAGCCAGCATCCTGATTGTTGTTGTCTTACCCGCGCCGTTAGGCCCCAAAAAACCGAAAACAATCCCCTCCCTTACGTTCAGGTTCAGATTATCAACAGCCCTGAATCCTTTAAAGAGTTTTGTCAATCCGGTCAATCTAATTATATCCAAAATCAAGCACCTCTAGTTCAAGTTTTCCAATCAATCCTGAAATCGCAACCTGTTTGTCCAGATTCCCATACATGAGCGTTATATGGGTGGCATCAGTCGGAATCTGATTCATTGTTGCATCCATGGAGACCCATTTACCCACATATCCCTCAGTCCAAGCGTGATAATAAAACCTGTTTCTCGTATATACAAGTCCTATACTCAGTCTTGCAGGAATCCCTGAGGCACGGAGAAGTGCAGCAAGAAGAGTGGCATGTTCATTACAGTCCCCCACTCTTGTCCGCAGGACCTCCAGGGCGCTGGGGACAGTTAATACAGGCTTTTTTTCCAGATTGTTAAAGACCCAGTCCTGCATCTTCCCGGCAACTGAAACAGGATCCCTGTCATCTTTGGCTATCCGGCGGGCCATATCAATTATCTCTTGCGCGTCACTTTCAACATTGAACTCAGGGATTAAAAAGGGGGCTAATTCACCTTGAGACCCGGAATATGGAATATTATAGGCTCCCATGGATGGAAGCGCTTCCTTCTTGATTTCAAGGACTCCGTCTCTGAAAATCTGACGGTGGTTGCCTTCGGTCCTATACAGCTGGTCCGTATCATCTATTCCGGCTACTTTTAATTTAAGGTAACTCATATTCCTTGGATCAGATAATACGTTATCAAGTTTTATAGCAACAATATCATAAAAATCATCCTCTTCATCCACCTGAATATTATAAGGCGCTTTGGCCGCGCTCGATCGGATAGTAGTGAGTCCCATAAAACCCTCTTCCTTCAGAGTTTTACCATGCTCATCAATCCAGAAGGTTATAGGGCTGCCCCACATCTCCATCTCCATCCTGAAGGCTTCATAGGTTAATCTATTGATCTTTATAGATTCCCTTGCCGCGACCTTCACAATGATTTCACTCTGTGCCATGGTGGATGGATCAAAAAAAGACAGCCTTATCTTATCCCCCACCTTAACCTTCCGGGTCTTGAATATGTGACTGAGACTGGCACTGATCATGGGCGGTTCTGAAAGTTCAATGGCCTGGGACCTCCTGTCGCGGCCCTTACCTGTTTCAATTATAAGTCGGCTTGCTTCAACTTTGCCTGAAACATTGTAGCGCACCACACCGGAGCTCATTGAAAGGTTAAAGCTTTTCAGAATAAATTTATCGTCAACAAGGGTCTGAGTAACGGAATGTACACCTCTCCCCATCCCCAAAAGATTGATCTTAAAAAAAATTTCCTCCTGAACAAAATAACCATCCTGAAAGGGTCTGATCAGATTGACTGAATAGCCTATCTTCTGAGAATCAAGAAATATCTCCTTCCATTCCCGTTCGGCAGATTCAATCGCAATAATGCCATCGTTATAAGTTACTCCTGCTGAAGGCTCGGTGAAATGCTGTTTTTTTATAAGCTGGACCAGCATAAGAAGCCAGAAAGCCACTACAACCGTACCAGACAAATTAAAAAGAAATTTTCTGTTGATTTTTTGTACCATGCAAGAAGGCTCTTGACCATCTACAATTGATATTCAAGGCAGAAATTCTGATTTAAAAATAGGGCTTGAAAAAAAACAATGTCATGAAAACTTGCCACACTGAAAGCGGGACTTGTATTATTCGGTATAATAAAAAGGGGCTACCCGAAACTATGAATGTGTAAAAAAAACCTGTCAGCCAAAAATTTCGGGTGCGGACAAATCTTTCCCTGATCCAGTCAGGAGCCCGGAAAAATTCCAAGGTTACAAAAAAACAACAATCTCCAAAAGGGTCAGATATTGAGATTGGGATAGCCTGCTCCCGACCCCTGACACATAACCCGCTTTTCATCCAAATCTCTCTGGAGGAACTACGGGGCATAATGCGGTCCCGGGAACAAAAAGTACCCTGTTCCGGATGGGATATGTTGCAGTAAAAAAATAATGCAGGGCGACTTGGTAACAGATCCTGATTAAAGACTCAGGTACTGCATCCAATTTTTTCCAGGAGAACCCTGGCGTTGGACAGAAGCCTGGAGAGCGAACCGGCAGGCAGACCTGCCCCTTCAACAACTTTCTCAGCAAAATCCTTGTTCATTAGATTTCCTGGGGAATGAGTGTCTGAATTAATTATCAGCCCGGCACCGGCCTCATTTGCCAGTTTTGCAACGTATCCATTGGTATAACTGTGTCCTGCCCTTGCTGAAATTTCCAAGAAAACCCCTTTTTCAACTGCCAGTTTTACATCATCAGCAGAAATCAGGCCCGGATGAGCAAGGATGTCAGCCCCTGCTTCCAGGGCAGCCCTGTTGGTTCCTACGGGAACAGGTTCAACAATGGTCTCTCCATGGACAATAATCAATTTTGCCCCGAGTTTCCTGGCCTTTTCAACAAGTGGCCCAATCGATCCTGGAGGGACATGTGTTAGTTCTATACCAGGAACAACCAGCACCTGCTGGGCTCTATTCAGATCTTCAGAGACCTGAACGATCCTGGGCACAATAAAATCAAGGTTAGAAAAATCAGAATGATCAGTAATGGCAATGGCAGAATAACCAATTACATTAGCCCTTTGAACAAGCTCTGAGGGGATGAGTTCACCGTCACTGAATAAAGAATGCGTGTGCAGATCAATCATATGTAATCCGTTTGACTGGCTTCAGAAGCAGATATCAGTATAGTACCCAGAAACAACCATCGATTTTCACATTTTATATTTTCCGAAATCCTCAGGACTCAAGTTCTCCAGGATCTCCTGCCATTTTTTACCTTGTTCAGATTTATCTTCCGGCTCCGCTTTCAGATCAATCTGTTTGGATTTTTCAATAACCTTATCCTCTACAAACACGGGGGCCTTTACCCTGAGGGAAAGGGCCAGCGCATCACTTGGCCTGGCATCAATAGTCATTTCTTTTCCTTCGTGAGTAAAATGAATCAATGCGTAAAACGTATTGTTCTTCAGGTCACAGACCTCTATCTTGCCCACTTCAATATCAAGCATTTGAAAAATATTCTTGAGAAGGTCATGGGTCATGGGTCTGGAAAATTGGATACCTTCGAGTTCGCTGGCTATGGCGGTGGCTTCAAGCAGTCCTATCCATATGGGCAGGGTCTTATCACCGTCAATTTCCTTTAATATAATAATAGGACTGTTTGTGAGGGGATCAATAGTCAATCCTGATACTATCATTGGTTTCAGCATATTCACCTCTTCTTATCATCCCTGAAAAAAGCAGATAACTCCCAGAATGCAATAATCTTAAAGAATATTAGTACATTGTCATCTATACTCCGTTTTTTGTCAACCCAACTTTCATAAAGTCTTATATTCTCCATGGGATTTTTCTGAGTTGTCAGTATCAGATGACAAAGGTTGAAATTCCTTTAACTATTTATTTTAACAGTATTTCTAAGTCTTTGCTCCTTTATATATTGTATAATAGGCATTAAATAAATTGCCATTATTGCAAAATTTAGTAGAAATTAATCTGCCCAGGAGTTATTAATTCACCTATGAATAGACTTAAAAAACAGATTTTATATCCATATGTACTCGATTTTAAACCGGGATTCTTTCTGAACTGGCTTTTGTACAAGTTTTTTACCAGAGTCAAGGTTGATGAAAACATGAGAGAGGCCCTGAAACAGATGCAGCGGGAAGGGACAGTTGTATACGCGAATAAAAACAGAAGCCTCTTAAACTGCCTCCTGTATCATTTCAACTTCAGAAGCAGGCGAATGCCTTACCCCAAAATCGTCTTTGACCTTAATATTGCCCTGTTTATGCCGATAGGTAAACTCTTAAGCCTTTTAATGTCCCAGGTCTCTGCCTTAATAAGACACGGCAGGATTCCAAATCCCTATAAAACAGGGTTTTATTCACACGCCATTCAGCGCGGCACCCCCGCACTCATAACACTTGTTGATCCAAAAGGATTTATCCGGTCATTTATACACTCAGAAAAGGATCACATCCACTTTCTTATTGAGACCCAGAAAGAGATGTCCCGGCCCATATTTATAGTTCCACAGCTCATCATTTACAAAACAACTCTAGAAAAAGATTATTCAAGGATAAGCAATATCCTCTTTGGCTATAAAGACAACCCTGGAACAATCAGAAAGCTAGTGCTTTTTTTCCGGCATCACCGCCATGCATTTATTGATTTTGGCAGACCCCTGGACCTTAAAGCCTATTTAGAAGATCAGCGGCCTGACCGTCCGCTCCCTGAAATGGCCTCTGAAATCAGACATATGCTGATTGAAAGTGTAGACAATCAAAAAAGAATTATCCTTGGCCCGATTATGAAATCGAGGCAACAGCTTAAAGAAACAGTTCTCATGGACCAGAGGGTCACGGATCAAATGGAAAAACTGGCTGAGGGAGATAGTAAAAAACT
>JAFDJA010000036.1 GCA_019307745.1 Deltaproteobacteria bacterium
TGTTACTTGGTGATTTTGGGCGTTAACTTATTGTTTCTTTTGGTTATTAATTTGCTTGACAAAGCGGGGATGTAATATATACTTCGGAGTTTAATTTGTTCCAGACTCACGTATAAAACAGCTCTTGTCTTGTAAAACAATTTTACAATAATGTTTATAGATTTCAATGATATAACCCGTGGTACTCGGACCTATGATTTCCGTAAGGAAAAGGATTGGTGGCCGACTGAAGATTTAAACCTTCAGGTGCTGGGGCTAGATGCCCCTCTTAAGGTCAGAATAGAAGTCACAAGGACGGGGGATAAATATATCCTCAAAGGAAGCATGTCAGGAGGAATTTCAGCAAGATGTGACAAATGTCTTGAACCCTATCATCTTGATTTGAAATCCGAATTTCAATTGCTCATGGTTTCTTCATCATCTGATTCACAAGACCACGAAATTGAACTGCTTGATGAGGACATGAATATTAGCTTTATAAAGGATAATGCGATCAACCTTGACGATGTCATTTTGGAGCAGATCTATTTATCCCTTCCCATTCAGTCCTGCTGCAGTGAGAGCTGTAAAGGACTATGTCCCGTTTGCGGGACAAATCTGAACAGGAGGGACTGTGAGTGTGAATCCAGTCATGGTCATCCTGCTTTTCTTAAACTGAAAAATCTCAAGAAAGAAGGAGTTTGAAAACATAAAATGGCTGTACCAAAAAAGAAAAAATCAAAAGCAAAGAGGGGTAGTCGCAGGGCTCATGATCACATCAGTCTGCCCAATGTTTCAAATTGTCCCCAGTGTCATGAACCAGTTTTACCACATCATATCTGTCCCGGTTGCGGCACCTATAAAGGCCGGTCCATATTAAAATCTGAAAAGGTTTGAATATGAATATTGCCGTGGATGCCATGGGTGGAGATTATGCTCCGGAAGTGGTAGTTCAGGGTGCTATTCAGGCTTCTGCTGAATCAGGTATTGATATCACGCTTGTGGGTGATAAAGGGGCAATTTCAGAAGAACTCGCCCGTCATGGGGACATGACACGCAGGATCAATGTTCATCACTGTGAAGAGATTATATCCATGGAAGAACCTCCTCTCAGGGCGGTTCGCAGGAAAAAGGATTCTTCCATAAACATCGCATTTGACCTCCTCTGCCGGGGAGAAGCGGATGCTGTAGTGAGTGCGGGCAATTCCGGGGCAACAATGGCTGCCGGGATTTTGACTTTGGGTAAGATTGCGCATGTTGAGAGGCCTGCTCTCGCGTGCATTATCCCGGGAAATCAAGGAAGTGTTGTCCTGATAGATGTGGGAGGCAATATTGACTGCCGACCTCTGCACATCCTACAATTTGGTATCATGGCAAGCGCCTTTGCCATCAACTGTCTGGGTATGAAAGACCCTAAGGTAGGTCTCTTGAATATTGGCAAAGAGCCGGGAAAAGGTAATGAACAGGCAAGGCTGGCTTATGATCTATTGCAGGACAGTGATCTTAATTTTGTAGGAAATGTGGAAGGTCAGGATATATTTACCGGCTGCGTTCAGATTGTTGTGTGTGACGGGTTTGTGGGCAATGTGGCGCTCAAATTGGCCGAAGGAATGGCATTGACAGTCACCAGGAGAATGAAAGAGGACATGGTCAGCTCCTTGACCAATGAAGAGCAGTCTCTTATTGGAGACAGGTTTGACGGCGAATATGAGAAAGTCCTTGATTATGCCAAGTATGGCGGTGTTCCAATTCTTGGGATAAACGGTGTGGGCATTGTCTGCCATGGAGATTCTTCCGCAAGGGCTATCAAGAATGCTGTTATCATGGCCCATGATTATACAGGAAGGGACTTGCCGGATAAGATAGCTGTTCATCTGGCCGGGTTTGGGTCTGGATGAAGGCAATTTTCTGATAATGAAAAAAATTAATTGATTCAGTTGAGAAGGAATATGAGTGATTCACAAAGAGTTGTTGTTGTTACGGGCGGCTCCAGGGGTATCGGGCGGACAGTGGCCCTTAAATTTGCCGAAGAAAGCGCCCGGATAGTCCTGGTTCATTATGATCCGGATGAGTCAGCCTCTGATGAGACTGTGAAAATGCTCAGGGAGACAGGTGTTGAGGTGGTAAGCTACAAGACTGATGTCTCTTCTACAGAAGACGTGAAAGCACTGATTAAAGAGGTTATTGGCAGTTTAGGAAAAATAGATGTGCTAATCAATAACGCGGGTATAACGAGAGATACCCTCCTGATGAGAATGTCTGAAAGAGACTGGGACATGGTTATCTCTGTCAACCTCAAGAGTGTGTACAATTGCACCCAGGCAGTGCTCAGGCAGATGATCAAACAGAAATATGGCAGGATAGTGAATATTTCATCCATTGCAGGGATGATAGGTAATCCTGGTCAGGCCAATTATTCCGCGTCCAAGGCCGGGATCATAGGGTTTACCAAATCGGTCGCAAGGGAAGTGGGTTCGCGGAATGTGACCATTAATGCCGTGGCCCCCGGTTTTATTGAGACCGAGATGACGGCTGATCTCCCTGAATCAGTAAAAGAGTCATATCTTACCAATATCCCTCTCGGGAGGGCAGGGACACCCCATGATGTCTCAGAAGCAGTATACTGGCTCTGTTCTGAAGGAGCCTCATATCTTACAGGCCAAACTATTAATGTAAATGGCGGTATGTTTATGTGAGTGTAATATTTTTTCTGAATGACTGATTGTTATTCAGTGCGGTCCGCAGAATGCCTAGAGCATGTGATTAGAATTTAATGAAGTGATAATTTTAAGGAGGAAATAAGTTAATGTCTGATATTCAAGAAAAGATAGTGAAAATTATCTGTGAACAACTTGATGTGCCAGAGGAAGATGTAACACCTTCTGCAGCCTTTGTGGATGATCTGGGTGCTGATTCTCTTGATCAAGTAGAACTTATAATGGCAATGGAAGAGGAATTTGATGTGTCAATTCCAGATGACGATGCAGAAAAGATAGCAACTGTGCAAAACGCAATCGATTATATAAAAAATGCCAAGGCCTGATCTTTTGGGGATTTGTCTGAATTAATAAATCTTTTTAAAGAAGATTAAAACATATTAACCGGATTACACTGGCGGCATATCATGTGTGATTCGGTTGATTGTAAATGGCAGTGACCTGAATTTTACAGATGTTGCAGTCATCATATCCCTTTTCAAAATCTGCAGTATGATTTTTTTAACTGCTTGTTTTAAATTCAGAAGGAGTTTGTTGATATGAAAAGGCGAGTCGTAGTCACAGGTATTGGAATGGTGACTCCTCTTGGTACGGGTGTCGAACAAAATTGGGAAGCGTTATGCGCCGGGAAATCAGGTATAGGCCCCATTACAAAATTTGACACAACAGATTTTTCCAGCCGGATTGCCGGAGAAGTTTCCGGTTTTAGATCAGAAGATTTCATGACTAAACAGCAGGTAAGGCGATTTGATATCTTTATCCATTATGCTGTTGCTTCGGCAAGAATGGCAATGGAAGATTCCGGACTAAAGATTGATTTGGGGAACTGCACCAGGGTAGGTTGTATAACAGGGTCCGGTCTTGGAGGACTTGCCCTGCTTGAGAAAAATCATAAGACGCTCCTGGAAAAAGGGCCCAACCGTATTAGTCCCTTCTTTATTCCGGGAATGATAGTCAACATGGTCCCTGGCCAGATTGCCATAGAATTCGGTGCGAAAGGTCCTAACATAGCCATCGTAACTGCCTGTTCATCCAGCTGTCATGCCGTGGGAGAGGCCTACAGGATGATCAAAGACGGCATGGCTGACGCTATGATTACAGGCGGGACAGAGGCGACTGTTTCACCACTTGCAGTTGGTGGTTTCTGTGTGATGAAGGCGCTTTCCACAAGAAATGATGAGCCGCAAAAGGCCTCCCGCCCGTTTGATTTGGATAGAGATGGTTTTGTCATGGGTGAGGGCGCGGGCATCCTTGTCCTTGAAGAGATGAATCAGGCCCTTGAAAGGGGTGCGAATATTTATGCTGAGGTGGGCGGATATGGCCTGTCTGGAGACGCGTACAATATATCAGCTCCTGATCCGGAAGGAATCGGGGCGGTAAACTGCATGCGCATGGCGATTGACTCGGCAGGTCTAAGACCTGAGGATGTGGATTACATCAATGCTCATGGTACATCTACAAAGCTGAACGATCAGATGGAGACCGATGCGTTTAAAACTGTTTTTGGAGATCATGCCTATAAACTTGCCATAAGTTCTACAAAATCAATGACAGGACACCTGCTGGGCGCGACCGGAGGTGTTGAGGCAATCTATTCCGCTTTGACAATTAAAAACGGAATTATCCCGCCTACTATAAACTATGATACGCCAGATCCTGAATGCGACCTGGATTATGTACCCAACAGGTCCAGGAAGGCCGATGTGAAGACAGCAATATCCAATTCATTCGGTTTCGGCGGCACTAATGCCACTATCCTGTTAAAAGCCTTTGAATCTTAACGCACAGTGTGCTGGTAGATTGAAGACCTGTGGTGTGTTGTATGGATTTAATTCACAGTCTCCTCAAATTTAGTAATCTCAATCTCGAATTCCGGATTCATTTATATTAAGGATATAAGGAGTTCATATGAATATCATTATCGGATCTGACCATGCGGGTTTCGGCCTTAAAGAGGAATGCAGAGTCTTTCTGGAAGAAAATACAACGCACAGGATTAATGATGTCGGCGTCTATGACCGGAATTCTTTTGATTATCCCAGGATAGCACATAAGGTCGCCGGTAAAGTAGCTGACAGGGAGTATGACAGGGGTATACTCATTTGTGGAACAGGGATAGGCATGTCTATTGTGGCCAACCGTTATAAAAGTGTGCGTGCTGCCCTGTGTCATAACATTTATACTGCCAGCATGTGTAGACTTCATAATGACGCGAATATTCTGGTAATGGGAGACCGTGTTATCGGGGTTGGGCTTGCCCTGGAGATTCTGGATATGTTTTTAAAGACCGAATTTGAGGGCGGAAGACATCAGAACAGGTTAGATATGTTTGAAAGCTGTTAGTTTTCGTTTCTCAGCTGTTTTTTTATTATATTTCAGATGCAGCTGATAAATCTCCATGAAAAACAAGCCGGTCAACAATGTTCATATATAACCACAAAGGTTAAGGTTGTCCTTTAAGAAAACCGGGGAGAATATTTGTTTAAAATGGATTTGAAGAATTTTGATTCTGAAATTGCGGATGCGATTCAGCAGGAGGCAGACAGGGAAAGAGATAGCCTGGTAATGATTGCCTCTGAGAATTATACATCACAGGCGGTGATCGAGGCCCAGGCAAATGTAATGACCAATAAATACGCTGAGGGTTATCCAGCGAAAAGATATTACGGCGGATGCGAGTATGTGGATATTGTTGAAAGGCTCGCTATTCAAAGGGCAAAAGAGCTTTTTCATGCCGAATATGTTAATGTGCAGCCTCATGCAGGCTCCCAGGCAAACATGGCGGTTTATTTTTCATGCCTTAAGCCGGGTGACACTATTCTGGGTATGGATCTTAACCATGGAGGTCACCTTACTCATGGAAGCAGGGTCAGCTTTTCCGGCAATCTCTACAATGCCATATCCTATGGTTTGACCGCTGATACTCAGCGTATAGATTTTGATCATGTGAGATCTCTTGCCAGGGAACATAAACCCAGGATGATAATTGTAGGTGCCAGTGCCTATCCTAGAATTCTTGATTTCCCCAGGTTCCGCGAGATTGCAGATGAGGTCGGCGCATATCTGATGGCAGATATGGCACATATCGCGGGATTGGTTGCAGCGAACCTGCATCCTACTCCGCTAGGTTATGCCGATTTTGTGACAACAACAACCCATAAAACCCTGAGAGGACCAAGGGGAGGACTTATCCTCTCCAATAACATGGAACTCGGAGCATCTCTTAACAAGAGTATCTTTCCCGGGATCCAAGGCGGCCCCTTTATGCATGTCATTGCTGCCAAGGCAGTATGTTTTAAAGAGGCACTTCAGCCTGAATTCAAGGAATATCAAAAACAGGTCATCAAAAACTCAAAGGTGCTTGCTCAAGAGATGCTTAGCTATGATTTTGATCTGATCTCTGGGGGTACGGATACCCACCTGATCCTTATTGATCTGGCATCAAAGAATATTACAGGCCTGGAAGCTGAGATTGCCCTTGGAAAAGCGGGAATATTTGTAAACAAGAATACCGTCCCGTTTGAAAAGAGGAGTCCCCAGGTGACAAGCGGTCTCAGGATCGGTACACCTGTCCTTACCACACGAGGTATGAAGGAGCAGGAGATAAAGGTGGTTGCCGGTCTTATAAGAAATATACTTGAGAATATGGATAATGAGAAGGTTGTAAAGAATAGCCAGGCAACTGTTGCTGAACTCTGCAAGGCATTTCCCGTATATGACTTTCTGTAGAAATAGTCTTACATATCTTTAAATTTGTCGCAGATTGTTTTGTTTTAACCTTATTCCTGTTTAGTAACTTCAAAGAGGTAATGATGTCCCGACCAAGCTGGTCTGAATATTTTATGGATATTACAAGACTGGTTGCCAACCGTTCTACATGTCTCAGAAGGAAGGTTGGTGCCATTCTGGTGAAAAACAAGAGGATCCTGGCAACGGGCTATAATGGCGTCCCATCAGGGATAAAACACTGCGAAGAGGTAGGGTGTCTGAGAGAAAAGATGTCTGTGCCCTCTGGAGAGCGACACGAGCTGTGCAGGGGGTTGCACGCAGAGCAGAATCTGATTATCCAAGCAGCCTTTCACGGTATTGCCATCAACGAATCGATTCTCTATTGTACTAATAAGCCGTGTGTGATATGTACGAAGATGATAATTAATGCAGGGATTACAAAGATTTATTATGAGGACGGGTATGATGATACGCTGTCTGAAGAGATGTGTGCTGAAAAAAATGTTGAACTATTGAGGTTGAATCAATGAAATGTCCCTACTGTACAAAGACTGAAAACAAGGTCATTGACTCCCGCATGAGCAAGGATGGCAGGTCTATCAGGAGGAGAAGGGAGTGCCTGGAATGTGGAAGGCGTTTTACCACCTATGAAAGGCAGGAAGACATCCTTCCCATGATCGTCAAGAAGGATGGGAGGAGAGAGCCTTTTAACCGGGAGAAGATTATATCGGGTATTCAGAAGTCATGCCAGAAAAGACCTATTGGCATGAATCAAATAGAGGAGTTCGTTGATTCCCTTGAGGTATACTTTCAGGAACTCGGCCGTAAGGAGATAGAAAGCAACGAGATTGGAGAAAAGGTTATAAATAATCTCAAGGATTGGGATGAAGTGGCATATGTCAGGTTTGCTTCTGTATACAGACAGTTTAAGGACATAACTGAGTTTATGTCCGAGCTTGAGGATATTCTCAAGGCAAAGAGGGCTGAGGGGGGCATATAATATAATCCCACCTTGGCAGTCCTACCTTTTCTTCCATCTGGAACAGTGTCTAATAATGATCGGTTTTGCCGGTCATTTTTCTATAACAGCCTGAAAATACAAGCTTGATTTCATGTGATTCAGCAGCGATTTTCGCCTGGATCAGCTTTTTTAAATTGTGATAATATGTCTGCGGTTCAAGGGATGCCTGGTAACATTTAGCGTCCGTAAAATTAAGGAAAGAAACGGTTATTGGATAATCACGATCTAAGATTCATGAAAAAGGCCCTTAAGCAGGCCAGAAAAGGGATTGGGCGAACGTCCCCAAATCCGCCCGTGGGTGCGGTTATAGTCCGTGATGGGGAGGTAATTGCCTCAGGTTATCATAAGATGGCAGGCGCTAATCATGCTGAGGTGGAGGCCCTTGACTCATTGAATACTGATATCAGGCCAGGGGATTGCATGTATGTGACCCTAGAACCGTGTAATCACCATGGAAAAACCCCACCCTGTACTGAGGCTATTATTCAAAAAGGGATTAAAAAGGTAGTTGTAGGCATACCCGACCCTAATCCAAAGGTTGAAGGACATGGCATTGAATTCTTAAGACAACATCAAGTTGATGTCAAGGTCGGTTTGCTTGAAAATGAGTGCAACAGAGTGATTGAAGCTTTTAAAAAGCTGCAATTAACCGGTAGGCCCTTTGTGATTGCAAAATCAGCACAAACCCTTGACGGCTGGACTGGGACTTTAACAGGGCATTCAAAATGGATAACCAACGAGAAGTCCAGAAAATTTGTTCACAACCTGCGCGATAAGGTTGATGGTATTATGGTTGGCGTGGGTACCATCATAGCTGATGACCCATCCCTCACCACGAGGCTCAGACATCAGAATACCAAAGATCCGATCAGGATTGTTCTTGATACAAATTTGAGAATTATGCATAATTCAAAGGTGCTTAATCACGATTCCTCTTCAGAAACCTTTATCGTGGCAGGAGAATTTGTTTCAGCTGATGCTGTCAAAGAGGTAAAGAGAAAGGGTGTTTCAATAATTAAGTGCCCCGTAAAAGATGGCAGGATTGATCTTTCAGCTCTTATGGCGATTCTGGGCAGGATGTCCATCATGTCTGTGTTGGTTGAAGGCGGGGCCGCAGTTATGGGATCCATGATACGTGAGAAATTGATCGACAAGTTCTATGTTTTCAAGGCTCCCAGGATTTTGGGTGGTAACGACGGCATCCCAATGGCGGATGGAAAGGGGCCTGAAAAGATAGATGGATCTTTAAATCTCAAGGATATTCGTGTCAGACGATTAGGGGATGATGTGCTGATCAGGGGATATGCTGCATATTGATTTTGATACTCTGAATTGTATCTACTGTCTTTCATGGTATGAAATCCCTTATATTTAAAGGCTGTTTTTGCTATCTTAATCCTTCCCATGAAAGTAATATGCGAGGGGGTGTAATATTACTCAAATCTCTTTTTTCGGTTTTCAGCGGGATATTTGGAGTGAAATTCAGGCAATAATTATCAATTTAAATCAATAATTAGAATTATGTTCACAGGACTGATAGAAGGCACAGGCATAATAAGGGGTACAACCAGGACCGGCAGTGATATGATGCTGTCAATACAGCCTGATTTTGATATGTCTGACGATTGCAAGACAGGTGATAGTATTGCAGTAAACGGTGTATGTCTTACTGTTACTGGAATTGATAACAGGATCATAAAGATGTATGTGTCCAAAGAGACCGTATCAGCAACTACCATAAGTGAATTAAGACAGGGCGACAAGGTAAATCTTGAACGCGCGCTCCGTCTTTCAGACAGGCTTGGCGGCCACATTGTATCTGGGCATGTGGATGGTGTAGGGGATATTTTAACAAAGGGGCAGATAGACGGATCCTGGTGCGTAAGGATCGGCATTGATAAGTCTCTTTCAAAATATACAATTGAAAAGGGTTCAATAACCATTGATGGGATTAGCCTGACGATTAACCGTTGCGAAGAGCGTTTTTTTGAGGTAAACATTATTCCGGAAACAGGGAGACAGACAACTATACTGCATAAAAAAGAGGGAGACAGGGTCAACATAGAGACTGATTTGATGGCAAAATATATAGAAAAATTGATAAAAAATGAAAGGACATCCGGGAATGATAAGGCATCTTCAAGGATAGACAGTGAGATGCTCACCAAATACGGATTCAGGTAGAATATAAAATGAGTTTAGCAAAGATTGAAGATGTTTTGGAAGATTTTAAACAGGGCAAAATGATTATCCTGGTGGATGATGAAGACAGGGAAAATGAAGGCGACCTTACAATGGCAGCCGAGATGGTTACCCCTGAGGCCATTAATTTTATGGCAAAATATGGCAGGGGGCTTATCTGCCTGTCTCTTGGGCAGGCCCTTGCTGATAAGCTTAGGCTCCCTCTCATGGTGCATGAGAATCGTTCTTCATTCAAGACTGCGTTTACCGTGTCTATTGAGGCACGCACTGGTGTAACCACGGGCATTTCTGCTGCGGACAGGGCACACACCATATTGACTGCAGTTGCTGATGATGCAAAACCTTCTGATCTTGTTCAGCCAGGGCATGTCTTTCCCTTAAGGGCTGAACGGGGGGGAGTATTGGTGAGGACAGGGCAGACTGAAGGGTCTGTTGATCTGGCAAAGATGGCCGAATTAAAGTCTGCAGGGGTTATCTGCGAGATTATGAATGACGACGGTACCATGGCCCGCATGCCTGATCTGGAAAAGTTTGCCCAAAAACATGACCTGAAGATCGCCTCCATTGCGGATATTATTTCATACAGGATGAGGAATGAATCGTATGTGCATTGTGCCGCGGAGACTGTCCTGCCAACCCGATTCGGAGAATTTCAGGCAAAGGCATTTGTCAATGATCTGGATTCCAATGAGCACCTGGCCATAACCAAGGGTGATATATCTCCGGATAAGGAGGTGCTTGTTCGTGTACATTCCAGCTGTACAACCGGTGATATATTCGGCTCCTATAGGTGTGATTGCGGGAGCCAGTTGGAACGGGCGATGCAGATGGTCCAAGAGGAAGGGACAGGTGTTATCCTATATATGCAGCAGGAAGGCAGAGGTATAGGGCTTGCAAACAAGCTAAAGGCATACGCCCTTCAGGATAAAGGACTCGATACGGTTGAGGCGAATGAGAAGCTGGGTTTTGCCCCTGACCTGAGGGATTATGGGATCGGAGCACAGATTCTTGCTGACTTAGGAGTCAAAAAGATGAGGCTCATGACAAACAATCCAAAAAAAATAAAGGGTTTAGAGGGTTACGGTCTTGAGGTGGTCGGGAGGGTTTCTATAGAATGTGATCCAACCCCTGAAAATCTTAGATATCTGACAACTAAGTGCCAGAAGCTCGGTCATATGATGGAGCTGAATAAAACAGAAGAATAGAAAAGGCTGAGAAGCCTGAAACGGATTTGTTTTATTTAATATCTCAGATCTTGTTAAAAGGCGAAGATAGGATAAAGGTTTTAATTAACTAAACTGGTTAATATATTGATTTTAAAATGAATATTTATGTTAATGTTTCCTTTGACCATGTGTCCGTATCAAGTGAATAACTGTCCGGGGCTCTGGAAAATTGTTGAAAATGATCTGTAATGGTAATGTTATAACAGGTATTATTATTCAAGATAGGGATACCCCGTTTTTTCAGCCCCTTTGCTAAAATAACTGACTATCCCGAAAGGAGAAAGCAGATGCCGAAAATTTTAGAGGGAAAGATATCAGCAGAAGGTTTTAAATTTGCTATAATTGTGAGCAGGTTTAATGATTTTATAAGCTCAAAGCTGGTTGAAGGCGCCATAGATGCCCTCACACGTCATGGAGGAGATGACAATAATATATCTCTGGTTAAGGTGCCGGGCGCCTTTGAGATCCCGATTGCTGCCAAAAAATTAGCTGCCACGGATAAATTTGACGCAGTCATATGTCTGGGAGCGGTGATCAGAGGTGCAACCCCTCATTTTGAATATGTGGCAGCTGAGGTATCCAAAGGTATTGCCACTATCTCCCTTGAAAGCGATATCCCTGTGACATTTGGGGTGCTGACAACAGAAAATCTCGAGCAGGCAATCGAAAGGGCCGGCTCCAAGGCGGGGAACAAAGGCTGGGATGCTGCTGTGGCAGCTATTGAGATGGTAAATCTTTTCAAGATCATCTAAATACTATCAGACCGGAAAAGACCCTTTTCCACATGATTCCTGTCAAACTTCAGGATTTAATATAATTGTTTGGCCGGATAAGTCCCGGTAAAAGATTCCGACCCTATCTGCTTTATAGATAAATTGGGAATTTAGATTCTGAAAATCTATAATCCAGGCTTGGATTGTATCAGCTGTCTGGGTTAGTTTATGATAGGTCATTTATCCATTTAAATTGAAGCTGTCAAGAATCGCCTGAAGCAGGTTCTTTGAGAAGATAATAATACTATGGGAAAACGAAGTAAAGCCCGTGAACTGGCAGTTCAGGTCCTTTTTCACATGGAATACCATTCTGGTAAGCCGGTTGAAGTGTTTGAACTGATAAGCGGCAATTTTGGATCTTCCGAATCTGTAAAGGATTTTTCCGAATCTTTAGTATGCAATGTATGTAACAATTTAGAGCGTCTGGATGATTTGATTCGCCGTTCTTCAAAGAACTGGCGTCTTGAAAGGATGTCCCGTGTAGACAGGACTATTCTCAGGCTTGGAGTGTGTGAAATCCTGTTTAGCCCTGATGTGCCCCCTAAAGTATCTATTGATGAAGCAGTTGAACTTGGTAAAAAGTTTGGAACAGAGGATTCCGCTTCATTTATTAATGGTGTTATGGACAATATCTTTAACAGTTTGTCACCTGATGATGTGGGACCTGAAAAGAAACAATATTTTGAGAAAAAAGGATAGCAACTCATAGTTGTTGTGTTTAATATCCTGTTTTCGATATGTTTTAGATGTTATGTTTCAGGTCTTATATGGCCTGTAAAATCAAATATTCAAATATATATCCTTTTAGATAATAAGACCTTGCTTGTGGCGTGAATTGGACAAGATCAATGAGCCTTTGGTTCCATAGTCCAGTCTATTAGATATCACCTTTCTTTCAATTCTCTCTCCTTGGGGCTGGGGAATTTAGCTTATCAACAAACCGAAAACAATAATTATATCTTAATAGTAAATGAAGAGGAATAACGAGCAGTGAAATACGATTCGCAGAAACTGGAAAAAAAGTGGCAGAAATATTGGGACAAAGAGGATCTCTTTAAGGTAACAGAAGATCCTGATAAGGAAAAATACTATCTGCTGGAGATGTTTCCATATCCCTCAGGTAAGATTCATATCGGCCATGTGAGAAACTATACTATCGGCGATGTAGTGGCACGATATAAAAGGATGAAAGGAAAGAACGTGCTTCATCCCATGGGGTGGGACGCATTTGGACTTCCGGCTGAAAACGCTGCTATAGAAAACAAGATACATCCCCATAAGTGGACCCATGAAAACATAGATAATATGAGAGTTCAACTCAAGAGGATGGGATTCAGCTATGACTGGGATAGAGAACTTGCTACATGTGACCCTGAATATTACAAGTGGGAGCAGCTTCTTTTCATTAAGATGTATGAAAAGGGGCTGGCATATAAGAGCCGAACCTATGTGAACTGGTGTGATGCCTGTCAAACGGTTCTTGCCAAAGAGCAGGTAGAGAACGGTTGCTGCTGGCGTCATTCAAGCCAGGAGGTTGTACTCAAAGAGATGGATTCCTGGTTTTTTAAGGTCACTGAATATGTGGAAGATCTCCTGGAATATTGTGACAAGCTTCCTGGCTGGCCCGATAGGGTTATGACCATGCAGAAGAACTGGATAGGAAAGAGCCATGGGGCTATCATCCGGTTCCCCCTCGTGGGATCTGATCAAGAGATAGAGGTCTATACAACTCGTCAGGACACTCTCTGGGGTGCGACCTATATGTGTTTCGCCCCTGAGCATCCAATGCTGAAAGATATGGTAAATGGACTGCCTCAGAAACAGGAGGTTCTGGATTTTATTGAGCGAACACTCAAGGTGGACAGCTATATTCGTACTGCTGATTTCACCACCAAAGAGGGAGTGTTTACAGGCAGGTATTGTCTGAACCCTGTTACAAAGGAAGAGATCCCTATCTATGTTGGGAACTTTGTGCTGTTTGATTATGGTACTGGTGCTATTATGTCTGTCCCCACCCATGATCAGAGGGATTTTGAGTTTGCCAGGATGTACAATATCCCTATGAGGGTAGTTATACAGCCCCCTGGTAAGGGGTTGAATCCGGATGAGATGACAGAGGCTTATGAGGAAGATGGGTTACTGGCAAACTCGGGACAGTTTAATGGTCAGCATAATCGTAAAGAGGCCATGGACAATATTGCTGACTATCTGGAGACAGAAGGATTGGGGTATAAGACAGTTAACTTTCGTATCCGTGACTGGAATGTGTCCAGGCAACGTTACTGGGGTACACCAATACCTGTAATTTACTGTGACAGTTGCGGAACAGTACCTGTCCCGGAACAGGATCTTCCGGTAAGGCTTCCCCTGGAGCTGGAACTAAAGGCAGAAGGGGGATCACCACTTTCATATGACCTGTCATTCCTTGAAACAGACTGCCCAAAATGCGGGGAAAAGGCAAGGCGTGAATCAGACACCATGGATACCTTTGTGGAGTCTTCATGGTATTTTGCCAGATACACCTGCCCTGATTTTGAAACCGGCATTCTCCAAAAAGAGAAGGTGGACTACTGGATGCCGGTGGATCAGTATATTGGAGGGATCGAGCATGCGATTCTCCATCTTTTATACTCCCGCTTTTTCGCCAGGGTCCTTAAGGATCTTAACTACCTGAATGTTAAGGAGCCTTTTGTGAATCTCCTGACACAGGGGATGGTTTGCAAGGAGACCCAGGAATGTCCGGAGCACGGTTATTTGTTTCCATATGAGGAAAAGGATAATAAATGTGTTCACTGTCAGGCCGATGTGATAACCGGAAAAACTATAAAGATGTCCAAGTCCAAGAAGAATGTGATTGATCCTTCTGAGCTGGTTGAACAATACGGAGCAGATACAGTCAGGATGTTCTGCCTGTTTGCATCTCCGCCGGAACGTGATTTGGAATGGAGCGAAAAGGGTGTTGACGGTTCATACAGGTTCCTGAACAGGGTCTGGCGTATTGTCGCGGATAATATTGACATGCTTAGTTCTGTTTCCACCTACGATGGTTCAGAAGTTCTGGACGGTGATTTGAAGGATATCCACAGGAAAACTCATGAGACAATCAAGAAAGTATCTTCTGACATCGAGGATCGTTTTCATTTTAACACTGCCATAAGCGCGGTTATGGAGCTTGTTAATGATGTGACCAAATACCTGAATAACGGTAGTGGTATTGATAATCAGGCATGGTCAGTGGTTAGAGAGGCCGCAGAGGCCACTGTGCTGCTTTTGGCCCCTATTGTTCCCCATATTACGGAAGAGATGTGGCAGATGCTCGGATATGATTATTCACTCCTTACCGTATCCTGGCCTGCTCACAAAGAAGATGCCCTTAAAACGGAACAGAGGCTTATTGTCATCCAGGTAAATGGTAAGGTCAGAAGCAAGATTCAGGTTCCGACATCATTTTCAAAAGATGAGATCGAGGCAGCTGCCCTTAATGACAGCAAGCTAAAGTCATTTGTTGGCGATAAACAGATTAGAAAAGTAATAGTAGTTCAGCAGAAGCTTGTAAATGTGGTCATATAATTACAATTGAAATCAGGACCTCTGAATTCAGGGTAATATCCTGACCCGAATTTTTTACCCGGCAGCGATCAATTGAATATTTTAGGGATCAAATTCCAAATGAAAACTATCTGTTTTTTTCTGATATTTTTTGCTCCCATCCTTCAATCAGGATGTGGCTATCATCTCAAGACCGCCGGCCAACCTGTTGGCATTGAAATTGAGAGTCTTGCCATACCCGTAATGACCTCCACCTCATCGGAAAGTGGTTTTGAAGGGGATTTTACCAGGGTCGTCCGTGAGGAGTTCATTCATCATGCAAAGTTCCCCGTAATATCTTCAGACAAGGCCCATATGGTACTGAAAGGCCATATATATGATATTAGCACAGATGCTGTCTCCTATGATCTCACACTCTATAATGTCAGCGGGACCACGGTAACCCATGAGACAACTGCAGGCCGAAGGTTGAAAATTAAACTGGAGATAACTCTGACTGATCAGGACTCGGGCAAGATAGTATGGTACGAGAAGGCAATGGTGGAGCAGGCAAAATATGATGTTACCGCTGATCCTATGAAAAACAGATACAATCAGCAGCAGGCACTACAGGATATCTCAGAAAGTCTATCCAGACGAATATATCAGCAGATAATGGAAAGGTTTTAATGGCTGACCTTCAACCAGAAGTGCTTTTGAAATCTCTTGAAAAGGGCACTCTTGCACCTTTCTATCTCCTTTACGGGCCTGACGAGTTTCGTATGGAGAGAGTTCTTGAGCGTCTTCGGGATGAATTTATCCCGGAGTCCGCGAGGGATTTTAACCTTGAAATCTTTTATGGCGGAGAAACCCCTGCCGCTGTCATAGTGAGTAACTCCTCTACAATGCCATTTATTGCACAGAACCGGATGATTATTGTCCGAAGGGCAGAGCTCTTTAAGGCAGACCAGCTTGAAATCTTTCTACCCTATCTTAATGACCCTTCGCCATCCACATGTCTTGTATTTGTCTCCTCAAAGACCGATTTTAAGAAAAAATTTTATAAGAAGATAAGAGCTGCCAACAGGGCAGTTTGTTTTGCCGAGCTTAAGGACCGTCAGATAGTCCCCTGGGTAAAAAGTACCGCAAAGGAGTTGGGGCTGAAAATTGATGAGGCAGCATGTCATTATCTACATCAGGTGGTGGGGAATGGTCTAAGGGATCTGTATGAAGAACTTGTAAAGCTCCAGGTAAGGCATGGGGAGAATATTATCCGCGTGGAGGATGTCAAGGAGCTGGTTATTCACAGCAGGGTCTATTCGATCTTTGAGCTTATGAATGCAATATCAGTGAAAGACGCCCCTGAGTCACTTGGGGTTTTGAACCGGTTTCTTGAGGATGGGGACAGGGGTGTTCCGTTTCAGATAATTGGGATGCTGAACCGTCAGGTCAGGATTCTTCTGCAGACAAAATTCATTGTAGGCAGGGGAGGAAAGCAGAGTGATGTCTCAGGGAAACTGGCGCTCGCGCCTTTTGTCGCGCGGAGCTTTATGGGTCAGATACGGCATTGGACAATTGATGAGCTTGAAAAGGCCCTGTGTCTGCTATACAAGGCCGACAGCCGACTTAAAAATGGCTCTCGACCCGGACCAACACTTGAAAATCTTATATTATCGCTTTGCAGATGAGTTGAGGCGTTATTTTGATATCCGGTTTACCTGAAGTGCAAGGCGGGAAATTTTACGGGCAGCCCTCTTCTTAGGAATAACACCCTTTGATGCGCTCTTCTGAATAGTGGAGGCGGCTTTCTTCAGTTCCTCAGCTGCTTTTTCTGCTGAGCCTTCATCGGCAGATAACCTTACTGTTTTAACAGCATTTTTGACACGGGTTTTATAAGCCATATTTCTTACATTTAATACTTCATTCTGTCTTGCTCTTTTTAGGGCCGATTTATGATTTGCCAAATTCTTAACTCCTAGTGTGTGTTTTTTTAAAATTTAGAACTAATTTATTTAAATTAATTATGTCTTGGTGTCAAGATAAAAATAGCTAACGGATCTGGCATTTTAGGAAAAATACAGTTTCCCTCCTTGACCCAATGGACCTGTAATTTTTTAAAAACAGTATACCTTAAAATAATATTGGATTTTTTTTGGGGAACTTGAATAAATTCTATCATTATTAAAATCAGATTCTGGGATCATAAATAAAGGTCTTCATGAAAAAATCGAGTTCTGAGAATAAAAATGTGAGCCGTGCTGCCGGTGTTGTTGGGTTTTTCACACTTGTAAGCCGTATCCTTGGTCTGATCCGCGATATGATTGTAGCGATGTACTTTGGAACAGGCATGGTATCTGATGCCTTCTTTGTGGCCTTCAGGATCCCTAACCTTCTTCGGCGTCTATTTGCTGAAGGCTCAATGACTATATCCTTTATCCCGGTTTTTACCGAATATCTGCAAGAGAGATCAAAAAAGGATGCATTTGAGCTTGCAAGGGTTGTTTTTACTCTCCTTTCTATCATACTTGTGGTTGTTACCCTGCTGGGGGTGCTGTTTTCTCCATGGATCGTCAGGCTTCAGGCATGGGGTTTTGGTGGTGCAGGGGACAAATATGAACTCACTGTGCTGCTCACACGTATCACCTTCCCTTACATCCTCTTTATTAGTCTTGTTGCATTTTTTATGGGAATACTCAACTCCCTGAGACATTTTGCGGCACCTGCCGCAGCCCCGATCCTCTTGAATGTGGCTATTATAGGCGCCACCTTCTGGATATCACCTCACCTGTCTGAGCCGGTTATTGGTGTGGCCCTGGGAGTTATTATCGGAGGTGTATTACAGGTTATATTCCAGCTGCCGTGGATATTCAGGAGTGGGGTTTCGCTCAGACCCATTTGGATGCCCGATCATCCCGCGGTAAAGAAGATTGGCATGCTCATGCTTCCGGCCATCTTTGGATCTGCTGTCTACCAGTTCAACCAGTTTATCGGCACCCTGCTTGCCTCACTCCTTGCAAACGGAAGCGTCTCATGGCTTTATTATGCTGACCGGCTTGTCCAGTTTCCTCTTGGGATTTTTGCCATTGCAATCAGTACAGCAGCACTTCCATCCCTTTCAAGACAAGCCGCGGAAAAGGGGCTGGATGAGTTCAAAGGCACCCTGACCCATTCCTTGCGACTCACCTTTTTTATAACAATACCTTCAATGGCAGGTCTGATTATGCTCGGCCACCCAATTATAAAGCTCTTTTTTGAAAGAGGTGTCTTTGATGCCCATTCCACTAAGATGACCACCCTGGCCCTTATCTTTTATTCTGTCGGACTTTGGGCATTTTCAGGGATACGGATTATGGTGTCTGCCTTTTATGCATTGCAGGACACCAGGACACCTGTAAAAGTGGCAGTTATTGCACTGGCTGCCAACCTGATATTGAGCCTTCTGCTTATGGGCCCCCTGGACCACGGGGGGCTGGCCCTTGCACTCTCCCTTGCCTCATCAATTCAATTCTGTCTCCTTGTTTTTTTCTTAAAGAGGCGGATCAGTGCATGGGATCTGGGGCCGATCCTCATGTCAGCTGGAAAGAGCCTTGCTGCATCCGCGGTTATGTGTGGTGTGATCTGTTTTCTATATTCCTTCCAACTTATGTCCGTTCAGACGGCAGATATCCTTCCTCTGGCCTTTGCTGTTTGCTCAACAATTCTGATCGGTATTATCACCTATTTCCTGACGGCATATATCTTCAGATGCCGGGAAGTTGAATATGTCTTGGACATGTTAAATGCATTGCTGCGAAAAATTGCTGGATAGTTCAAATGAACATCTTCTGAGATATATTTTTTTTATTGACGACATAACAACAGGGTGGAGTATAATCCGGTTTCGTTCAGCCTGAACAGACAATCTAATTATTGAAGGTACAAGGGAAATACTATGACATACAAAGAAGAGTTCATTGAGTTTATGGTATTATCAGGTGTTTTGACATTTGGTGATTTTATAACAAAGTCCGGTAGAAAAACCCCGTATTTTATCAATACCGGTAACTATGACACCGGCGATCAGATGGCAAAATTGGGCAAGTATTATGCAAGGGCGCTGAATGAGGCCCTCGGCAAGGAGTTTGATCTGCTTTTTGGTCCAGCATATAAAGGAATCCCGCTTGTGATAACTACAGGCATCGAGCTTGCCGCCCGATACAATCACAATGTAGCAATATGCTTTAACAGAAAAGAGATCAAGGATCATGGTGAAGGCGGCAATATTATAGGTCACAGGCCAGGGCAGGGGGAGAGAGTAGTTATTGTGGAAGATGTAACCACAGCGGGTACTTCAATTAAAGAGAGTGTCCCTGTTCTCAAGGCAGCGGCCAATGTTGATATTAAAGCCCTTGTTGTGTCAGTAGATCGCCAGGAGCGGGGAGTAACAGAAAAATCAGCTCTTGATCAGATTCAGGAAGAGTTTGGTATCCAGCCCATACCTATTGTGACCATTGATGAAATAGTATCCTGTCTGCATAATAAAGAGGTTAATGGAAAAGTGATAATTGATGACAGGATGAGAGATATAATCTCAGTGTACCGCAATAGATATGGGGCTGCGTAAATCTCCTGTAAATCCCTTTGTTTGCTGATGTCTTGATATCATCAAAAAAGGCATGATCATCAGCTTCGGGCTAGGGGTATAATGAAAAGGAGGATAAAATAGAATTGCCAGGTATGCGATCATCATATTTCCAGTTAATGATTCTTTTCCTGAGCATTTATTGTATTGGTTGTAGCACCTATCTTGTTAATAAAACAACATTTTTTCCCCAAGCTGGTATCCAGGTCGATCCACAACGTTTAAATGTTCCTATTGAACATACATATATTAAGACTGATGACAATATCAAGATAAGCGCGTTTTTTATCCCTCGGAAAGATGTTTCAAGGACAATCATTTTTTTTCCTGGTAATGGAGGAAATGCTTCTCACAGGTTAGGAGATGCTCTTGCATTATGGTCTCTCAGAGCCAATGTACTCCTTATGGACTATAGGGGGTATGGGCTCAGTGCAGGAGATCCTTCAGAAAAAGGAGTGTACCTTGATGCTGAAGCAGGCCTGAAATTTATTCTTGATGAGAAGCTTACACCTATTGAGGAGATAGTGATTTACGGGAGGTCATTAGGTTCCGCAGTTGCTGTTAATCTGGCACAAAATCGTAAATTTGCAGGCATCATCCTGGTTAGCCCTTTATCATCAGGAAAAGCAGTTGCGCGTGTGAGGGGGCTGTCATGGTTGACCCCATTTATTGGAGATCCATTTAATTCACTGGAAAAGATTGAGAAGATCCAGTCGAGACTTCTTGTAATACATGGGGATAAAGACCGGATAATTCCAATTGAAATGGGGAACAGATTGTGTCAGCAGGCAAAAGTAGAGAATAACCTGGTTATCATTCCAGGGGCAGGGCATAATGATATTATTACAACAGATCCTGAGTTGTTTTTTAATACAATAAGTTCATTTCTTGATGAGGTAGCACCATAGAAAAGCTTACCCAATAAGGGTTTTTACAATCCATATTCAACAAAATACCGTCACATTCAGATTGCTGCTATTTTAAAAAACATCCATTCCCCCAACTACAGTTATAGATATTATTCTCCTGTGCGTAATAAAAAAATATGATTGACTGAAAGTCCATTTGACGCCATCATCTATCTGTTTTTTCTACATAAATTAGAAAGGAGATAGTGATGGACCTTGA
>JAFDJA010000145.1 GCA_019307745.1 Deltaproteobacteria bacterium
GGACATAAACCGGATCAACTTGTGGTTAAGAAACGGCATGTCACATGCGATAAAAAAACCTGAGCCAGTATTAATTTTTGAAAGCCCTGTATAGATCCCACCAAGAGGACCAATTTCCACTATGAGATCCCTGTGCGTAGGTATATTGAGGTATGAATACTCATCCGGACTGTTTGTAATAATAACAACACTCTCAAAAAGAGGTCGCATCACATTTAAGACCCTTTCGATTAACGGTATACCATCAAGCTCCGCCAGGGCCTTATTCCCCCCAAATCGGCTGCTCTTTCCACCGGCCAGGATGACGCCTGTGATCTCTTTTAGTGTCATGGACATATTTATAACGGTTTAGGTTTCAAGCCTGAGAGTAATGGCACTGACAGGACAGATATCCACGCATACAAGACATTTATCACGCGCACATTCCTGACTGTCAAATCCCCTGTGCAGGCTGATGACAGTATCTATCCCGCGCCTTGCGAAATTAAAAACCGGATTATCATTTTGTCTGTTGCAGGCCATAACACACCTGCCACAAAGGACGCAGCGATTCGGGTAGTAATTCAGTATGGGATGTGTCTCATCTATCTCTTGATCTTTCAAAATTGTTTCCAGACTTTTGACCTTGAGATCAGTCTTGAGAAACCTCGCGATCTTCTGAAGTTCACATCTCTTGTTGGCAGGGCAGTTACCGCAGTCTACACGGTGTGTGGAAAGAAGGAGTCTGAATGCAGAATTCTGCAATTGCCTCACTGCAGGGGTATCTGTACTTATAACCATACCAGCTTCTGCCCTTACGGTGCAGGATGTGACAGGCCTGTCCTGTCCCTTTATCTCAACAAAACAGAGCCTGCATGATGCGGAGGAAGAATCCTCCCCGTTCAGATGGCACAGGTTGGGGATATATATCCCATTATCAAGACATGCCTGGAGAAGAGAGCTGCCTTCGGCTGTCTTGGTTTCATTGTTATCTATAATAATTTTTATCATTTGGTCATAGTTGATAAATTAAGGAGAATATTTCCAGAAAAAAATCTTAAAAAATCATGAGCATCCACTCATTCAGCTATTTCAGACCATTTGAACTTTCACTACTGAAATCGACATTCACATCATGATGCAAGTGCAGTATTCAGACAGCACACATCTTCTTTCAATCACTTTTCAGGACGTTCAATAATCGGCGCCTTGCCAGGTGGAGATATTTTCACTACTGCACTGTATTCATCCGGGCATGCGACCCTGCATTCTCCGCATTTAACACATAGGGATTGATCCACTCCCTTTTTCCTATCCCTTGTGGTAAAAATAGCATCAACCGGACAGGATCCGACGCAGGCCTCGCACCCTCTGGAGCACTTTGCCAGGTCAATATAAAAAGCAGTTAGATTACGGCACATCCCAGCAGGACACCTCTTCTCCCTTATATGGGCCTCATACTCGTCCCTGAAATATTTCAGTGATGTGAGAACCGGATTTGGGGCAGTTTTGCCAAGGCCGCATAATGAACCTGCCTTGATATCCATACTCAGCGTCTCCAACTGCTCCAGATCCCCTTCTTTCCCTTCCCCCTTTGTTATCCTGTCTAGAACACTCAGGAGTTGAAAGGTTCCGATCCTGCAAAATGTGCATTTACCGCAGGATTCCTTTTGAGTAAAATCGAGAAAATACCTGGCCACATTTACCATACAGGAGTCCTCGTCCATGACGACCATGCCTCCCGATCCCATCATTGCCCCGGCCTGCTGAAGGGAGTCAAAATCTATTGGTGTATCGAGAAATTCTTCCGGAAGACACCCCCCTGAAGGTCCACCGATCTGCAATGCCTTGAACTGCTTCCTGTCAGGAATCCCTCCACAGGTATCAAACACAAGGTTTCGAAGAGTTTCTCCCATGGGGATCTCAACAAGCCCCGGGTGTGTGACATTCCCCACAACAGAAAATATGGCAGTGTCTGAGCTGTCCTTGTTCCCAGAGCCCTGGTACCATTTTGCTCCGTTTTCCAATATCGCAGGCACCGTAGCAAGGGTCTTCACATTATTGATCACTGTGGGCATCCCCCATATACCCCGTTCAACAGGATATGGCGGCCGGTGACGGGGCATCCCACGATACCCCTCTATGGACCTGATAAGGGCGGTCTCCTCTCCGCACACAAAGGCCCCTGAACCCTGAAACAGGGATATCTCAAGATCACAGGAGGAAGACAGGACATTCTTGCCCAGAAATCCCAGCTCTTCCGCCTGCTTTATCGCCCTAGTGATTATATCCACGGCCAGGGGATATTCTGCCCTCACATAGATGATACCTTTTTCAGCGCCTATGGCATGGGCACATATGGCCATGCCTTCCAATAACTGATGAGGATTGCTTTCAAGGATGGTCCGATCCATGTATGCACCAGGATCGCCTTCATCAGCATTGCATATCACAATCCTGCCTTTACTAGACGCATGGGCTGCGATCTCCCATTTTATACCCGTGGGAAATCCAGCGCCTCCCCTTCCCCTGAGCCCTGAATCCTTTATCTCTTTTATGATTTCAGCGGGTTCAAGCTGCAGTGCCTTTACAAGTGAGGAATACCCCCCTGCAATTATATAATCATGGATACTGTCCGGATCAATTGTCCCGCACCGCTCCATTATCGTGCGTCTTTCCCGAAAAAATCTCGGAAAATCTAGGATATGGGGAATCATATCATTTGCCTGTGTCGCACCCAGAATATGTTCGAAAAGGGGATCACCTCCAGCCAGAAAAGACTTTACCAGCATCTTTGCCTTTCCAGGTGTCACATTATGGTAAAAGATCGGGGGGAATCCTGAATCCGGATGTTCGATAATAACATAGGGCTCCGCGTAGCAGTGACCCATACACCCGACTGATTTGATATGGGCCTCAATCCCCTCATCTTTGAGGGAATCCTCAAATGCCTTTTCCGTGTCAAGGGCACCTGAGGCTAGCCCGCATGTGGACTTGCCAATATAAATCTTTGGTAGAGGGCTCTGTTTGAAGCTGCTCAATCTTTCTTCCGCATCTCTTCGGACAGCCCTGAATGTCTGATTTATACTGTCACGGTTGATTGGTGTCATTCCGCTTATTTTCTCTTTCCTGTTTTTCTTTTTCCAGTTCAAATCCCAGGAGCAATCCCTCCACCTTGCTGGGCGCCATATGCCCCTGAATTGTCTCATCAACCATGGATACAGGCGCCAGTGCGCAGCAACCGATACATGCAACTCTCTCCACACTGAATTCCTTGTCAGGTGTAGTCTCTCCTTCCTTTATCTGGAGTTTACGCTCAAAGTTTTCAAGAATGATATCTCCACCACCTACATGGCAGGCCGTCCCCAGACAGACCTTAATCCGGTGCTTACCAGGGGGGGTAAACCGAAACTGGTTATAGAAAGTAGCAACTCCGGATGCCTCTCCTTCAGAGATCCCCAGATGCTCTGCAACTACTTTAATGGCTTCAGATGCAAGATAGGAGTATTTTTCCTGTATCCTCTGAAGGATAGGAATTAAGTTTTTCCTGTCTTTTTCAAAAAAATCAAGCTCAGAAGCTATCTCCTCCAGCATGGAATGCTCCTGCTCAAGGAGTTCCGCCTCTTTTTCAGCACTTAATGTATTGTCCATATCGATTAATACCTGAATCTTGCATACTATCTCTAAATCTTCTCCATGGCACCAAAAACATCCTGTATCCGATCTCTCAGCAGCAGGCAGATCTTCTGGAGCATATTAAATCCAAAGTCCGGATTATTGAGCATCAACCCCCTCAGATCTGCCCCCTTAAAAGCAACCACCTTTGAATGTTTTTGGCAGACTGCAGAAGACAGGAAGCTGTTGCATTCTCCTAAAAGGGTGGACCAGCATCCAAATGATCTTCCCTTCCCCAGCATTCCAACCACTTTGTTCCCTTGGGAAGACCCCAGGTTTATACATCGTTCCAGAAAAACAAGACCCTCGGTTATTATATATATGGATTCACCCAGATCACCCTGATGAAAGACATACTCACCCGCGCGAAAGCTCTCTTCTCTGCATAGTGCGGAGATCTCCATTATACTCTTTTTATCCAGACCTTTAAAAAGCTCACAGCCTTCAACGCCTATCTGTATTGTAGAACCGGACATAATCTCTCCTCCTGATATGGTGTTTTATAAAAATCAGGCTCCTCGCTGTTATTACCCGGATATTGTACAACATAACTGTTGAAGATTGTCACCCAAAGGAGATATAAAGTTTATTTCTCCACCCTTCAGAACTCAGCCCCATTCTCCCGCTGCAGGAGTGGATCCCCATTGCCATGATTTTGATCCTCTTCATATCAGCAATAGGCCTACGGATCAAAGCTATTCCAATCGCGCTCATGGAGGAACTATGAGGTAAATGGTTCAATATACAGATATTAGTATATCAAACAATTAAAAAACTCAATTCGGATTGACTATGGGTTCGCCCTGTCAGAATATTTAAATATTAGATTCTCATGAATCATTCCTCAATTTTATCTCCCCCCGGCCCAATAGTAACCATAACAAACCTGTCCGGAAGGATATATTTTCTGGCCGCGCTTCGATGTCGTCAGATGTTACTACCTCTATCTCCCTTATGTATTTCTCAATATAATTATATCCCAGCCCCCTGTCTTTACTCAAATCCGAATTGATCCCACGGCGGCGCTATGGTCCTCTAAGAGCAGGATTTAAGCCCATTATCCATTATGAATATCTTCGCTCCTTTTGGTGATGTAGCGATCTCCACAACCACAGAAAGACCTATTGTAAAAAATAATATAAACAAAACGTTATTTAAGATAGCTTTTATCACTTTGTTAGATTTAATAACCGTTAACTTTTTCACTGGGTACCCATCCTTAAAGAGTGTTTCTGCGAAAAAATTCACAAGATCGATTTTTATTGACACACTATATATTGTGCTTTAAACTCTAGTTTCTCTATATATGATGTTTTTATATAATTTCCTTTTTTCTCAAAGGGTACCTGAAATATAAAAGAATGACAACAGCCCTGGGGAGAAGCTCCAAATCTCTTAACTTCCAGAACTTAATAATGCAATAATTGTAAGATCAATTTCAAGACATTAAATTTAGGAGGACGGTAATGACTCAAGGAAACAAGATTCTGGTTACTGAAAAAGGGTCATTTATTCTTTCGAAAGACAAGTGGGATGACAACTTATTTTTAGACCTTCTTGTAAAAACAAATCCCATCAACAGTGATCAGGCCAAGGATATAAGTAGATCACTGCGTGAGGATATCCTGCAGATGGAGCTACAGACAATAACCATCCCCCTCCTTGAAGGAATTGTCGAGGCAAAACTCATGGAATATGGGATTAACAAGTCAAACCTTATGAAGCTTGACGGCTCCATGTTTCTTAAAAAAGACACCAGCTTCTCTGAAAACGCCATCAGGGTACTGGAAAGGAGATATCTAAAAAAGAACAAGGAAGGCAGAGTTATCGAGACACCGGAACAGATGTTCAGAAGGGTGGCAAACCATATTTCCCAAGCAGAGAAGATTTATAATAAAAAATCCAATGTCAAAGAGATGGAAGGAAAATTCTACAAGATAATGACCGAGTCCAGATTTCTGCCCAATTCACCTACACTCATGAATGCCGGCCGCAGCCTGGGGCAGCTGGCTGCGTGTTTTGTCCTGCCGGTGGAAGACAGTATGGATGGAATCTTCAACGCCCTGAAGAATGCGGCTCTTATACACAAATCCGGAGGAGGAACAGGCTTTTCCTTTTCACGCCTCAGACCCAAAGACAGCAGGGTTGGAACCACCGGAGGTGTGGCCTCCGGGCCAATCTCGTTTATGAAGATATTTAACACCGCCACTGAACAGGTAAAGCAGGGCGGCACCCGGAGAGGGGCCAACATGGGCATACTCAGAGTTGACCACCCTGATATCATGGAGTTCATACATTGTAAAAATAACCATGAAGAGCTAAACAACTTCAACATCTCTGTTGGAGTAACAGATGCCTTTATGGACGCAGTCAGGGATGGAAAAGATTATGACCTGATAGATCCCTGCTCAAAAGAGTCCATAGGAACTGAAAGCAGTACAAAGGTACATAATGATCTTGTAAAACAGGCATGGAAAAACGGGGACCCGGGAATAATATTTCTTGACCGCATAAATCAGTTTAATCCCACCCCATCTATTGGTGATATTGAAAGTACGAATCCATGCGGAGAGCAGCCCCTCCTGCCCATGGAGGCATGCAACCTTGGATCCATCAATCTGTCAAAGTATGTGAATGAAAATGATGAAGGACCTGAAATTGATTTTATTGGTCTTAAGGAGATAGTTTGTTTAGGAATTCGCTTTCTGGATAACACCATTGATATGTCCAGGTATCCCCTCCCGGAAATAGATAAGATGGTAAAGGGAAACCGCAAGATAGGCTTGGGCGTCATGGGATTTGCAGATATGCTGTATCAGCTTAATATTCCATATCATACTGAAGAGGCCATCAAGACTGCAGAAGATGTGATGAAATTCATACACGAAACCTCCCTTGAGGCCTCAAAGGGTCTTGCTGAAGAAAGGGGAGTATTTCCAAATTTTGATAAAAGCATCTTTAAGGATCAGGATGGTTGCGAATACAGGAACGCCACCACAACCACTATTGCGCCCACTGGTACACTGAGCATAATTGCAAACTGTTCCAGTGGGATTGAGCCTCTGTTCGCCCTGAGCTTTATCAGACACGTTATGGACAATGATGAGCTTACTGAGGTCAACCCCTATTTTGAAAAGGTAGCAATGAACAGGGGATTTTACAGCAAGGAATTGATGGACACAATCGCCGATAAGGGCAGTATCCAGGCTATAGTTGAAATCCCGGAAGATGTGAAAAAGGTCTTTGTGACAGCTCATGATGTCAGCCCGGAATGGCATGTGCGCATGCAGTCCGCTTTTCAAAAATATACTGCCAATGCTGTATCAAAGACAGTGAACCTTCCCGGGGATGCCACCACAGAGGATGTACAAAAGATCTATAATCTGGCATATAAACTTGGCTGTAAAGGTGTGACCATTTATCGAGATGGCAGCAAGGAGAATCAAGTCCTAAGCTTTGATGCCAAGGGCAAGAAACAAATTTCTGCAATAACTGACGTAAAGGAACGACCAGAGACCTTGGAGGGATTTACCACCAAGATGGAAACAGGTATGGGCAATCTCTATGTCACGGTCACAGAATATAATGGACAGCCCTTTGAGGTCTTTGCCACTATTGGAAAATCCGGGAGGTCAACAACCGCGAAGACAGAGGCAATTGGCAGGATGGTCTCACTATGTCTCAGAGCGGGAGTAATGGTAGACAAAATTGTGGAACAGCTGAAAGGAATAGGAGGAGAGCACCCTGTTTTTAAAAAGAATGGTCTTGTACTCTCCGTACCTGATGCTATCAGCCGTGTGTTTGAAAAGAGATATCTTCAGAATAGGGATAAAAAGATTCACAAACAGACAAATAGCCTTCTTGGAGAGAAATGTCCGGAATGCGGGGAGACTATCAGCTTTGAGGAAGGCTGTATGACCTGCCATTTCTGTGGATTTACAAAGTGCGGATAATAAGACATCCTGTCTTAAAAAAACCCCCCATTTTTTCCTCTTAATATCTTCTGAATGAACATTATGGTCATTGGTCAACAATTCCATAATTCAATGATAAGCATTGAACCGTATAAAAGTAATCCCTGGTTTATACCGCAAACCCGGGGGGTATAAGAAGGGGGTAAAAAAATATTTTCTACAAACCACATTATAGTTGTGGTCAGGTATTACCCCTATCGGTATCAAAATATATCTTCTTGAATCAAATCATCCAACCATTTTAACAGGCTCTTCTCATTGTTGTCCAAAATAAACTGAGATAGGCTTTTTGTAA
>JAFDJA010000270.1 GCA_019307745.1 Deltaproteobacteria bacterium
AGGAATATATGGAATATTTCGAGGATTAAAATTTGAGTCTGACGCAGAGATTGGACAAAAGTGGGCTTTTTGAAACTGGCTCCCTAGGGGATTGTAGATTACTTATTACCCAACACCCTGAACACATCAATCGGCTCTGATTTGCCCTTTATTTCTTGAGGCGGGAGCGCTTCGACGGCAACCATGTTGCCGACATTCTCATATACGCTGTTGCTGATAATGATTTCCCCCGGGCCTGCCAGTCCGTTCAGGCGTGATGCCACATTCACACAGTCGCCGATTACGGTGTATTCCATCTTGACCTGAGAGCCGATATTACCGGAAACAATAATGCCGGTATCAAGGCCTATACCGATTGATTCAAGGAGCTTATTGCCACTGAGATCTGAGCTGTTCAACTTGTGCTGCAAATAGATTGCTGCCCTGACAGCTCTTTCCACATGGTCCTGACGGAAAACCGGAACACCAAAAACCCCTAAGATCGCATCCCCAATAAACTTGTCCACGAATCCGCCGAATTGGATTATGGCTTTTGTGGCAACCTCAAAACACTCGTTCAACTGCTCAACGACCTCTTCAGGTTCCATTGTATCAAAATAGTGTGTAAATCCTCTGATGTCAGCAAAGAGAACCGTTGCCGCGTTTCGATGCCCCCTGAGCCAGACACTTTCGGGATCCGCCTCAATCATATCAAGGACTTCAGACCCCACGTACTTTCCAAAGGATTTCTGCATCAGGGAGTTTTTCCACAGCTCTTCCCCCATCTGGTTAAAGGCCTTTGCCAGATTCCCCAATTCATCTTTGCGGTCAAGCTCTACTTTATAATGATAGTTACCTCTGCCCATCTCTTCGGTGGCATGAAGTAATTTTGAGATAGGCCCGGAAAAACGGTATCCAAGCAAAAGCGCTGTTACAATTCCAAAAAATAATATTACCAGTGTTACCAGGATGACCGATGCCCGCTCTTTTTGAGTCGCCTGTTCAATGAAGTCTATGGATACACCCACATGGACTTGCCCCAGTTGCTTGTCTCTAAACATAATCGACTGGGTAAGATTCAAGGTATGTCTACCGCCTGGAATAACATAATCAAAATAGGTTACATCACCGGAGCCTCTTATCTTTTTCACATCATCGACTTTTAAAAACGTCTTGCCTATCATATTGGGATTTGTATGGGCTTTTATAATCTCTCCGTTATCCGTTATGACCGCATAAAGAAGGCCTTCAACATCTGCCGTATTTTTTATCAACGTATTCAGTTGGAGAGTGTCATCCTCGATAAGAGGGATTCGGGAGTTTTCGGCAAAATATTTGAGACTCACGGTTCCGACATTCACAGTCTGCATGTAGAGGCGCTCCTTCTGCCGACTAAGAATAACAACACTCAAGACAAAAGTGGTTAGAAGAATTACGGTTATGGTAGTTAGAGACAACTGAAGCCAGATGGGGACGCGAGGGGAGGGAAGTCTCTCGGCAAAAGTCCCGCGCATTTTATTTATGCGTTCTTTAATGTTGTCTGAAAGAGACTCTACCGAAAGCCGATAGTGCTCGTTTATGGCCTGTACAAGGTCCTTTTCCGAGGCATAACCCAGTTCCACGATGATGTGACCGAGACGCACCACCTGACCCCGTCGAATCAGTTTGTCCTTCTGTACATTTAAAGCAGTCTGTAATTGATCCTCGGTAATAATATTTCTTCTTCTCAGGACCTCGCCGAGAATCATCTCGTTATTGGAAGATTCCCCTACTGACTTCCTGATCATGAAAAAGATCTTTTTTATTTGATCTGTGAGTGCGTTCATAAATAAGGCTCTCTGTATAATGGAAACAGAGGATTGACACCTGGCAATCATCTATTTAAAAAAAGAAAATATAACAGAATATCATAAGATTAGGCCACCATGGAAAGCATCTGAGACGAATTGGATGAATAACAATACCACAGGAAAAACAAAATCTCAATTTTATACCGGTTTCAGTAGATTACACAGCCGGTGTCCATCCAGAAATGAGATATTTTGTTCAAGGTCAAGGCATGCGAAGATTTTAACCGGAGGAATATATAGTAATATTTCGAGGATTAAAATCTGAGCATAACGCAGAGATTGGATAAAATAGCCATTTATGGATGGACACCAGCTATGGCTGATGATCTTGTGCCCTATTTTCCCTTGACACACCCGGACCTTTATCCTTAAATATTTGACACCTTTGCCTGCAGGGAATACTGTGATATCAGTACCACCCTTCCAAGATTCTCAATAAAACACAAAGGGTTCAAACCAGAAGACATCAAAGGCTTTGAGATGGCCCAAAAAAAACAGACATTATTCCAAAAAATACCAGGGGTAGACAGGCTGTTGCTGAGTCCTGGAATAACCGAGGTTTCTGCCACACAACCTCGGAATCTCCTGCTGAAAGCCATCAATCTGGTACTGGAAGAGATCCGAACAAGGATCCAGGCGGGGGATATCATAAAAGAAGATCCTGATTTGAGCTTAGAAACCCTTTCAAATCTGGTTGTAAAAAGACTGGAGTCCATATCCCAGCCAAGCCTAAAGGCAGTGATCAATGCCACAGGAGTTGTCATTCATACGAATATGGGGCGATCAATCCTGCCTGAAAAGGTGCTTAAGAAGTTCAGGCCCCTTGCTGGAGGATACAGCAACCTGGAATATGATCTGGATAAAGGCGAGAGGTGAAGCCGGTATTCCCATGTGGAGGAAATCCTGAAG
>JAFDJA010000271.1 GCA_019307745.1 Deltaproteobacteria bacterium
CCCATCCCATCCATCTTCACCATTCTAGACAGTTTTATTCCCTTATCATCCACAAAACGATTCGAAAAGGCGGTTCAGAAGATAGCGGCAACAACAGTAGCCGATGTCATGACACCTGATCCGGTTACTGTCGGATCAGACGCGGATATTGAAGATCTTTCCAGCCTGATGGAAGACTGGAATTATCACACCCTCCCTGTTGTGGATGATGGAGAACTGGTGGGTGTAGTTGGAAAGGCAGATGTTCTGAGGACCCTCATTCCCACACAGGAAGCCGGATGAACTTTTTACACAGTGTCTATCCCCGTTTTATACACTTATAGGGTACCACCTTGAAATATCTTTTTCGGACATATGGTCCTCGACCTGATTAAACCTTGACACACAATTCCCTTTTACTTAGAATTCACCCCCAAAAGGCATGATCCCACCACTCATTGCCGATAGCTGGCATGTTGTGAGCGATTCCCTGATCCACCATTAAGATGTCATCTGCGGCGTTGCCTTCGATCGCTTCTCCCTGCGGCGTATTGCTCATACGCCTCAGTCGTCGCTCCTCGGCGCCTTGCATCTAACACCTTCCTGGTGGCCAGGATAGACCAAAATCCGCCATCTTCGTTGAGGGTTTGGAATTTTGACGGTAGATTTTGAGATTGGGCCTAACCTTGCGACATCTCAGGACATCTGATTGTTTTAGATCAAAGCCCTCTCAGGAATACCAGGGTAAAGAATGTCGATTCAGAGACCAGCCTGAAGATGTCTTATCCATGAAGGTCCTCTGCAAGGACAGGATCACAACTTTTTGTTTTTCGATGCTCTCCTTGATAGCGCGTATCGGGCCAAACATAGTTGGTGAGCTATGAATCAGAGTAGGGAGTGAAAGGGAAAGTATATCCCATGTATATAATACCACCCTCATGGATCAAGGGTAATAAGATGCCCTAAAGTGACATATGCTCGAATAATCGGTAATTAATACTTGAAGTTGATTTTTATGTTTTTTGATTTCCTGGAATGACGAAAATTTACAGTATTGGAGGTATAATGGGTCTTATTAGCGGTTCAGGCAGTTTTACACGTTTTTTTGTCAACGGCACCATTCCCCAGGACTATATGGATGAATTCCCTGAGATGGTCGCCGGTTTTTCATTTCAAAGTCTTGATGAATATTCGGATGCAGAACGTTCAGAGGGATGGGTCAATATCATGAATATTTTTAATGCGGAGTTTATGGGGAAAGATTTTATAAAACCCCCATACATTGCCCTTTCCTGGAGAGTGGATGTCAGGACTGTGCCACGCAGGGCCTTGAAGCAACACTGCCTGGAGGCGGAGGAGGAGATCAAGAAGTCGGAGGATCTGGAATATCTACCCAAGGGGCAGCGCAGGGATATCAAGGATTGGATGCACCAAAAACTACTCAAAAGAGCCATCCCCCGTACACATGCTTATGATATGATATGGAACGTCAGTGATTCAGTATTGATCCTTGGCACAACCAGCAATAAGACCTGTGATGAATTTGCCGAATTTTTTTCAAAGACATTTGAGATGAAGCTCTCATCGATCTTTCCGTATTCCCTTGCTTACAAGTTCCTTGATGGGGAAGAGAAGGGATTGGATCTGCTGGATACGGTAAGTGATTCAGACCTGGTGGAGGTAAGGCAATAATTGATGTTATAGAGCAAGCACACAAAACAGAATTTCTGGGAAGGGATTTTCTTGTCTGGTTATGGTTCAAAAGTGACACCAATGATGGGATTATTAGCCTGGACGATGATACCGTGGAACTATGGTTTGACGGCAAGGTCACACTGCAATCGGAAAGAGATGATGCAGTGGAGAAAATTACATGTTCGGGTATCAATCCACGGTTAAGAGAGGCACGATTTGCCCTCACAGAAAATAAGAAGGTAACCAAGGCCTCAATTAGACTACATATAGGAGAGGATGAATACAGTTTTACTCTTGATTCCTCATGGTTGAATTTTGCGTCCTTGAAGACCCCCAAGGTCATGCAGGACGATAATGATGACCCTGACGGACTCTTCTATGAAAAGGTAGGCCTGATAGAAAAGGCTGTTGCGACCATGGATAAGTTATTTTCGACTTTCATAAGGCTTCGTGTATCAGAGGAATGGAAAAGTCAGGAGATACCGGCCCTGGCCAAATGGATCAACAGGCAAATAAAATAGATGATCATCAAATTATATTTTCAAATAGGAATATCTTTGTTTTCACAAAAGCAGGCAAAAAGTATACGTTTTCCTGTTGACATTTTAAATTCAAAATTTATTTTATAATGTTCAATTTTTAAAATTTCCATTAAAACAGCATCAAGACCATGAAACGGGCCTGATTCGGTCCGTTTTTTTTAGGCTCGCAGTACCGGATAAGGATTTGAAATATGAATATGAAACAGCATAAACGGGAGGTTGATCGACGCCGTACCTTCGGCATCATCAGCCACCCTGACGCAGGAAAGACTACACTCACCGAGAAACTGCTCCTCTTTGGCGGGGCCATACAGCTGGCCGGGGCGGTAAAGGCCCGTAAGGCCGCACGCCACGCCACAAGTGACTGGATGGCCATAGAAAGAGATCGCGGCATTTCCGTTACCACTTCGGTAATGAAGTTCAACTACAAGGACTTTGAGATCAATCTGCTCGATACACCGGGGCACCAGGACTTCTCCGAAGACACATACCGGGTCCTCACCTCGGTGGACAGCG
>JAFDJA010000146.1 GCA_019307745.1 Deltaproteobacteria bacterium
ACCTGCCGCTCCGGCCCTGAGAAGATTTCCGTCCTCAAGCAGATAGGAGGCCTGTCCGGGTGTATAATCGCTTGTCCAGGTATTTACAACCCCTCCGTTCATGTCGATCAAATATGTAACCGTATTTGACATGGGCGAAAATAGCGTATAGCCTTTAAAGGCTTTTGCATCGTTTTTTGTCACCCCTAAGTTCTGTCCCCAACCTTCATCCTGACCCCAAGAATTAATCGAACCGAGGGTTACTAAAATACTTACCACTACAAATATCTTTCTGGTCATTTTCAAAGTGTCTCCCTGTTGGTTATATGATTTTTTTAAAAATAAAATCTTTTTAAAGTTCATTATGGTCATGTATGCAATACTATACAGCACACTATGCAGCAATAATCATGCCACGGAAGATTGCTCCTTTGTATCATTTTGAAATCAAAAGGTTATTTTGATAAACTAAGCAATAATGAAAAAAGCTTGTTTTTACAGGCAGACATTATGGATACTAAGTATCCATAACAAAAATCCGGATGGATGATTAGTATGCATATTTTATGGGATAAATTTATTATTGGATTTTTATGAAAAGGAATAGTCATAAACATTTATAGTATGTCTCATCGTTAAAAAATAAGAGGTAGTCCAACTGGGAAGGAAGCCGCACACTTTTTACGATCTGGTTACCAGGCATTATACATAGACACTTCAATTCAAGGTTGCTGCTGAAGCTGTCGAAAAAGCCCTACATCCCTGAAAATCGTTAAAAATAAGGGTGGCAAACCGGTGCCTTTTGTTCTGATCATCGATTGTGGGCTTAATTTAAAAGCCGTTTTTTTATCACTTTTTTGCTTCTACCTTTTTCGACAGCTTCGCTATAAGTCATAACCCACACTCTTGGCTCTGGGGTTATGATTACAAGATGAAGTCATAACCTGAATATAGGAAACTGGATAGTCTTTAAAATGTGCCTTTTTTTGTGCCCACTGTGCCTATTTTTATCTAATAAAGCCTAACATTTCCCAACTTAAAGAGAGACAAAAAAGCCAATAATAACAGTGTAGTTGGCTGAAATCATTGGCTTTTAAAGTTGGACGTGTTTGGGACTCAAAATCCAGTGGACTTTGCGTCCGTGTCGGTTCGATTCCGACCTCCGGCACCAGGAACAATTTCTTTAAATGATCCCTGTCAGACCTACTGTTCTGTCGAGGGCTTTTTTTTGTGAGATAATATTCCCCGCGGGAAATTACAACTCCGCCCCATTCATTATCCGCCACCAACCGATTCCGTTCCAGGCATTATGTAGTGCCCTTATTTCAGTTATATCAAGCTCCTCTGCATTATTTCCACTAAAAGGGAGCTGCTCTGCCTTGCTCTTGTTCCCTACTATATAATTTGTTGTGATCCCTTCCTTGTCACTAAATCCCAACTGCCTTCTGGTGGTGTCCAGGAGATCCGTACCCATGCTGTGGTACTCAAACTCAGGGGGAGCGGAAAGTTCAAGCAGAGTGGGCATTATATCAAGATGACATCCGGCAACAGTGGTCTTGAGATTAATATTTTTCAGGACATTTTTACCATACAGGAGCAAAGGGACTGATAACCGCTCATACATTGTGGGCTTGGAATTAAGAAATTTTCTTGACCAATGATCCCCTGTTACTGCAAAGAGGGGATTGGGGAATTGCTCCTCCACCTTTCGTATAAACTCTCCAAGCATCTTGTCAGTATACCAGAGGTGACCAAAGATATGAGGCGAAATTCCAGTGTCGTATTCCTGACTCAATGTCTCAGGGATCTCATGATACGGAAACCCGTTTTCATATACGGGCAGATCATAGGGAGGGTGATAGGAGGTGGACATTACCAGATTGAATGAAGGGATATTAGCCTCCAGGTTCTTTAAAATAAACTCAAAGAGTGCGTTATCCTCAACCCCCCATTCATTGTTTGACCATGCAGACATATTACCGCCGCCATATATGTTGTCAAAACCCTGGGCCTTGGCAAAATCACCCAGCCTTTCCCATGAAAGATAACCCCCATAGAAAAGATTTGTCTCATACCCGAGTCTTTTAAACTGCGGTGCTATAGATGTGGGAAATGGTCTGCTCGCTGATTCCTGGTAGTTTGTAAAGACGCCAACCGCGGGGAGTCCTGATATTACGGCAGCAAAAGAAGGCATTGTTCCATGCCCTGATGGTAGAAAGCCTTTCACAAGAATCCCCTTCTCCCCTAACTGTTTGAGATTGGGGAGCAGGTTGAAGGAATTGTATTTTTCTAACAGAGACCAGGAGTCCATACTCTCCATAACAACCACAAATATATGTTCCGGACGGATATTTCCATGCCCTTTAGTATATTTTTTCATGTATGCGTCCAAATCCTGGAGCGGCTCATCCTTTTCAAAAAACAGCATTGCAGCTTTTTCAATATTTCTGTCAGGCAGGTATTCCTTAATACCCCTTACTGAGTTCAGCTTGAGATGTTCCTGGACAGTGTATTTCAGTGCATAATAAGGATTAAGCACCAGTTTATTCAGAAAGAGATCAGGGGTAATGCCTGCATCCTTCTGCTGAACCGGCCTGCTTCCAACAGACCCTCTTATGCAGAAGGCGAAAAGCATCACCATCACAAGGGTTATCAATACCCTGGAGGCAAGAGCTGTAATATTTGATCCGGAAATGGTACGCATGGTAAAAGGTCTTTTAATAAATTTCAGGCTTATCCATATGAACGCTGCGGTGACCGCCACTGTCAGCATTGTCATAATCGCCAGGGGATATTCAGACCATGCTGATTTCAGGACAGCGCCAAAATCATCATAAATAACACCAAATATCCATTGGTTAAAATTGTCTTTAAATTCGAGGAAAAATATATAATTGGCTGGCAGTGTTACAGCGGATAAACACAAAAAAAGGGAGATCATGGCTTTACGCACATGGTCACACAAACTTTCCATGGGGATCATACTGCAAGCAACGGTTGCGAAAAAGGAAGGCAATGCAAAATACCCGCCAACACTGAGATCAAAACGCAGGCCTATAAAAAGTGCGATAAATATATCATAGGCCCTGACAGAGGTTGAGAGATAACTGTCCATTGACAGGATCATAATACACCTGAAAATGGTCAGGAATAACGCACAGATCAGAATAACCTTGAAATCCTTTTGAAAACAACGAAAAAAACTATGCCATTCCGGGGAAATATACGATTTTAAAAATCTTAAGTTCAAAAAAGCCCCTTTGAAATGTTTAAAGAATTGAAAATAAAACGTTTTTCAGCGACAGAGGATAAATGTATCAAGATTATGTGTCAAGTTTATTTGGAATCCTGTATACAATGTGAAGCCAGGCTTTGGGCTTGACACACAAATTCAAGTCACCTATGCTCAGTCAGCTCAATCCTATAATTAAGTATAGTCAGAGGGATAATATGACATACAGATTGATAATGGTCTTAAGAGACACTTTGACTCTAATCAATCAACACTTCTTCCACTATTAATAACAAGGCAAAAAAAACATCCTACTTTTTGCGTCTGTGATTATCTGGCAGGGCACATATTGGCCTTTGTCTCTTGACTGACTCCCGGCTGAACAGGATTGAGAAACAATATAGTATAATCGAAAACCAGCACGGGATGGGTGGGAAAGCCCATCGTAAAACAGGCAAGCAAGAATTTGTGTAACATTAACAGATGGCTCCTATACAATCCGGGTCTAATAAAACTCTACCACAAGATGTGGCCCAACTATTGAGAAAAGGATATGAAAACCGCTTTTTTTGTTTCAACCGGCAGGACAGGTACGGATTTTTTTTCTACCCTTTTTAATGATATCATAAAGAACAGCTGGAGTCTTCATGAACCAAAACCCGCTTTTAGAAAACGGGGCCATGAGCTGATGTCCAGGGACCATACACTATATGAGAAGTATTATTTCAGTCTTCCCAGAAAATTCCGGCATCGCAGACATGCTGAAAAATGGTATGTTGAAACCAATTACCACCTCTTTGCCGCCATCCCCCTTATACGTGATGCCTTCCCTGATGCCCTCGTGTTTCATATCGTACGTGATGGTCGGGATGTGGTCACCTCCTGGTTGAACAGATTCAGGTACATAACAAATGACCATATGACCCCCTTTCATGTGCCAGGGGATACTGCTCAAGCAAGGTGGGACAAATGGAATCCATTGCAGAAGTTATCATGGTACTGGAAGACGGTTAACCTGAGGGCAAAAAATACAGAACCTGACATGATTTTAAGGTTTGAAGATCTGTTTATCCGAAACAGGGACCTGATCTTTGACATACTGAAACGATTTGACAAAATTGAATATGACACAGAGCAGATTAAGGGTACTTTGAATAAGAGAATCAATCTTAATAAAAATGATTTTTTCCCCAAATATGATGAGTGGCCACGCCTCTGGAAGGATCAATTCTGGGAGATAGCAGGCCAGGAGATGGAAGCTTTTAATTACTCTTGTGACTTGTAAACAATGGTCCATCTGTATAAAAAGGCACTGGTTTCTAATCATCAAACCCGTATCCTGTCATAAACTCATATTTGTCCATTCTCTCCTTTACTTCCGCTATAAGCTTATCAGACCATGGGAAGTCTTTTCTTGTTTTTTGGGCTTTTTTAAAGACAATGCCAGCGCAATCATCCAAATATTTTTTTTCTGGATCGAGTTCCAGGAAGAAACAAATTTTTTCCAGATTTCCCCTGGGATCACTCATAAAATCCTCTATCCTGATATCTATCGTACATTCATCACCGAGACTCTTCCTGACATCTGACACTGTTCGGACAAGATTGAAGTAGTTCTCCATCTCACCCCTTAAGACCTCTTCAGTTACTTTTTCAGTTTTTGAGCCATTATTTCTGAATGCCATGGTGCTTATGTTGTCATAAGGATTTCTCAGCACATGAATCATATGGACAGGCAGACCAATAGTCTGTCTCAGTCTCTGAAGCATTTGGGGATTTCTGCTGATACGTCTTGTACTGTTTGCCCCTTTCTTATCTCCAATTACTTTCAAAGTTCTGTATGTGCCTTGATATTGGTCTGATACGGCATATGAATACCCAGTCCAAGTCCTTCCATCCAGGGTAAAATCCTGAGAATTTTTCACAAGCAGCTGAAATATCTGATTCCTCTTAAATCTGTATTTGATATATTTCAGCACATCCTGTTCATGGGCAATTATAGCATCTGGATGGGCATCAAGGAGAGAACCTATCAAGCTGTGACTGCTTCTTGGATAACCGATAAACATGCAGTATATCCTTACAGTATTGAACCTTTCAGGATGTCTTGAGTTTTCTTGCCCTGCGTAATTGAAATCTTTGAGAAGCCTTATATAGCTCTTTATATTTCCGAACATCATTTAATTCCAGTTGAAATTCCTTCCAAGTAATCTATACAACTCATTATTGTATGGCTCAAAAAGTTTTACAAGCCTTGCGCGTATCTCGGATGGAATCCTGTCCGCATAATTACCGGGATTGTGATTTTTTCCAATGGATATCCTTCTAGATTCCACATCCAGAAACCTGAATATCCTCTTAAAACAATTTTCAGGGTCAGATTGAAGCTCTTTACTGTCAAGGATTAGCATCTCTGCCCCTGAAAAATGTTTCCGCCAGTTTTTGATCTGTACAATATATTTACTTCTCGCCACATACCCGAACTTACGGTGGTTAAAACTCTGATAAAATGGCTCTCTTATGAGACGCTCCTCTTCCCCTTCCAGCCTCTCCTTCTCCCTCTCAATGGCCTCTTCAAATGAAAGGCTTTCACGACCCCTTCTTACCTGCCATTTATAGTGTGAAAACGTTCTGTCAACAGGATTTCTCAACATTACTATCAGCTTCGCGTTCGGGAGCAGGTCTCGTACTCGATGCGGAGCAAGAGGGTGAAAGATGTAGTAAGGTGTTGCCTCATAATAGAGAACCCCTTCCCGCCTCAGGGGAAAATTGGATTTGTACCATCTGCTCCCTTTTCTGAAATTTTTATCAAAAAAGTGTATCTCTTTTTCACCTATATTTGATGACAGCCCGGGGTGTTGTTTGAGATATTCATATAAGGAGGTTGTCCCACATTTCTGAGCACCTATAATTAAAAAATCGGGAAAGGGCCGCTTGCCGGCAGATATAATTCTCCATGGTCTTGTGAGTCTTGAGGTTGTCTTGTTCATTTTCCCTTTATCTGCCTGCCAATTTAGTCACTGATTTTTATCTGTGTCTCTGCACACAAGTCAAGGATTATATCTGCCAAGATAATTATAAACAGCCATAAGGTGCCATCCTGGGTTTTCCTTTGTTCGCAAGTAAAATCCGATCTGAAGAGTCGCTCAGGCAGAATAAAAAAAGTACCCTGACCGGGATAGGACCATAAAAAATATAAAGAGGCCCATAAGAGGCAATATTTAATCCAATCCCTTCAGTATATCCTTGAGGCTAGCAAGGCGCTCATCTATACTATCTCCAGATGGCCCTATTTCTTCATACCTCGCCTTTAAATCTTTAATAGGACCTTTTACCTTTTCCCTCACAGCAGCATTTATCTCTTTCTTGAATACTGCAGTCTGCTCATCAACCGCGTTTCCAAGGGCCCCCTTGATAATCTTGTCCAGATCAGATGTGATATCCGTATCAAAATCGCCGGGCCTGCCTGTTATTTGAGCCTCTACAACAAAATTCGATATACCGGACAGGGATCTTGCCACGGTCTGTGTCAGAACGCCTGCTGATTTTTCTAATCCTGCAAACAGTCGTACAGACCTGAATTTTGCCACTACGTCCGCAGTCAGTACACTGTCCTGAAATCCGGTATTAATAACCAGGTCAAGAAGGGCCTCTTTTATGATTATGGGCATAGGTTTTTGATCGGACAGGACAACATCATTCAACTGATATGCGACGAGTTCCAGGTCAGCAGTGTCACTGGAATCTTCAGGATTCACATGGTCAGACACCCCATTAATCTCCATTGACCGGGCATTTCTCATACTATCCCCTAAAAAATGGAAGGTGCAGGGTATGCCAAGTATAGCTGGATCTGTCGTTATATGATTTATCTCTCCTGAAAGACCTCCCATCTGAACTTTGACAGAGCTCTCAACCCTTTTTATCAGAAAATCCGGCAGGGGTTCATATTCTGCGAAAATAATGTTCACACCCTTGCCTCGGACAGGCTTTCCCTCAACACCCTTCTCCCTCTTAGTCTCTCTGGTGCGGACAATATAGGGTTTCGCCCTTTCATACCAGGGCAGAATACTGTCTGCAATCCCACCGATCTTTGATCCGAAAAGGAGATGACTGAAATTTCCCAGCCCCTGAGATGATAGAGAGTACTTATCCTGAAGTATTTTAATATCCTCCTTTGGGGCATCTTCAAGCTCATCAATTCTCTCTTCCAGAGATGCCAGGGTGTTTTTAAAATCCTTTTTCAGGCTGTCAATCCTGGCCAGGTCATTTTCAATATCCTTTTTAATATCCCGGGCATCCTTGACACCGCTGATCAGGTTCTTAATGTCCAGCTTGGAAGACTTGAGTCCCTTTATTCGTTTTTTATATTCCTTAAGGTCATCATCATCCGGCAGCTCATCAATCTCCTTATTAAACCTTTCCTTTTCATCCTCAATATCCTTTTTAAGGGACTCTGCCAGCTCAATGGAATGAAGACTCTCCTTTTCAAGGATCTCACCCACGTCAGGGATATCAAGAGAAGGTAGAGATATCAGCTCCTTTTTATCTTCTGCCCCTGAATCATCTTCTGATTCCGAACCTACAGGAGTTATTTTTTCATCAATCTTTTCAATTGCCCCTGAACGCTGTCTGGGAGTATTAAACTGCACATTAT
>JAFDJA010000037.1 GCA_019307745.1 Deltaproteobacteria bacterium
CACTAGAGGCACATGAGTCAAGGAATAATTAGCCACAGACCCACACAGACACACACAGACTTTTTTCTTTAACTTTGAAAATATTTAATATTACAATTTATAATCAAAACTACTGTGATAAAGGGGTATGGGGGTTCTTTGCACGCGCTTCGGGGTGCGCAGGCCCACTACTTCGTAGCGGGTTCCCGGTCTTCTTGACCTTGCGAAATGTTCTTCATTTCTGAATTGGAAACCACCTAGTTTCTTCAATTCATTTATGGATGGGCACTAGTGAATGGTCAATTTCTTACACAGCGTACATAGTTATTAATTCGTATCTCATCTCCCTGTGGTCCATGCCCCTCTGAATAAAAGGAGGGGTTTCCCTTTTTGGGATCACTTCGTTGCGCGCCTGCACCATGCGCGTTCATCTGAACTCCATTATATTTCCAGGCGGAAAATCCCTGTCCGAAGCATATATATAACGCGGATGAAATCGAATCTGTAAAGGTCGTGCTGCTCCAGAACCAGGATTCCGCTTTAGTGAGCTCAAAGACGGGATCGATTGCAGGACGGCGCATGTTCTTGTCCCGTGCATCAGGCGCGTACCTGTAGTCCACAATGCTATGAAGCTCTTTTACATTGGGCAGGCGCCAGTCATTGTATCCGGCATATTCCAGGTTCTCCGCGTATTCCAAGGCCTTTTCCCAGTTCATCCCTGTACTGCTGTCAGCTTTCATCCACATCAATCCTGTAGCAAGATCCGTGATAGTTCTATCTCCATTATCCACAAACTTGTTCTTTCCATATTCTGAATTCCCTCTGACACAACGCACATAACAGGATGCGCCGCCTCCTTTTCCACTACCGAATTGAACAGGATAACTCTTGATTCGCCCGTCTGTAAAATTATATCCGAATGCGGACAGGTCCCTCCGCATGGTTGTCCCCACATAGCGGGTGCTTGACCAGTATTGACCGTCTATGGGCCGGAAGTTGCCGGAAGTGCCCGGGGTATAGCAGTCGAAGAATTCACTGTTGATGTAGGGTTGATTTATTTTCATATTACCCCATGAGGCAAGGATAGAGTATAGCTCCTTTATAGTAGGCAGGCGCCAGTCATCATGACCGCCGAGTTCAAGGGAGCCGGCATATTCCATGGCGTTATCCCAGGACAGGCGTTCTTGCGGCGGGGTCTTCTGCCAGGTAAGACCTGTATTTAAATCAGTAACGGTCCCGTCCCCATTGTTTCTGTAACTCATCTCAACACCATTATACTGCGCGTCCTGACCATAAAAGCGTTCCCCCGGCCGAGGGCAATCAATTACGCTGCCATTATTGTAGCATTTGTCCTGGCCGGTATCGACCACAACATAGGGAATCCGGTTATTACTGTTAACAGGGCGTGGTTCCTGTGCGAGGTCTAAACCGCAGTTAAATAGAAAAACCGCACAAATCAGACACAATATAATCCCTTTTTGCTGTAGTAAATTTAACATTTTTTTAATCCCCTTCCTCGCATTGAAAGATTGCCTTATCTGAAAAAAATTGGAGCGCTCATTTCAGGTGTAGTCAGGCTAAAACACAACTCTCCATAAAAAAAGATCTTATTTTCCAAACAGATTGTTTTCACTATCTCAGCCTTTACCGCCTTTACCTTTTTTACCACCTTTTTTACCTTTGCCGCCTTTGCCGCCTTTACCGCCTTGTGACTGAATTACAGGGATTGTCTCTTTTGGTGTAAGGTCCCTGTCGACAAAACCCGGATAATCCTTTCCAAAACGATAGGCTTTGAAAAAACTGCCCCCACTGCCTTGACGCATACCTACCGGGTTTAAATATTCCCAGACGATCTCTTTTTCCGATGTTACTTCGAAGATAGTGCCTAAATTAGAGGAACTGATAAGTGTATTTCCATTAGGCAGACGTTGTGCCCCAGCCATGGCCCTTGAGGTGAAGTCTTTTTCTGTAGACGCGCTATATGTCCATACCGGTTTTGACGGACCAAAAGGTCTCCCGGATTTAAAGGAGTATCGCCCTCGAACATCCACCGGGGGAGTAATCTCATCCACAGAGGAATAGCTTCTCAAACGGTCACCATTGCTGAATATTGAAATGTTCCCCTCGCCGGGTAACCCAGGGGAAATCCATTGGGCGTCATGTTGGCTGAAAAGCTGCTGGTCTGCCGCAGCGCCTGTTCTATAGATCTGAGGGTTTCCCCAACGATAAAGGATATCGCCGCCTTTGCCGCTTTTGCCGCCGGAATGGCCTGCGGCTTCCCTGGTGGTGGTACTGTGATCAATAATCCAGACTTCGTTTAACCATCGGGCACTGAGTACGATCTGATCCAGTTCGCGGTTGTAATCAACAGAATTTATATGGGTCCAGTCGGGATTGTAGGCTCCTCCCCTCCTCGAAGTTCCAAAGTTGATATTAACCAGCTCCGGATGAGAGGCAACATCACCATAATTCCGCTTAGATGGATCATAATCCTGAATCAGATGGTCCCATACATGCCATTCCCAGACTATTTCACCGGTTTTCCTTCCTGTTGGTTTGACTTCCATAATATAGTCATCATACATAATGCTGTTTCCGTGCAGTTCCTGATTACGTCCTGCTGCAGTCGCATCTTCTTCTGTTTTCAGCCCCCAGGCGATTATAAGCACATTACCGTTGGGCATTCCATCTATGTCGTGATGTGAAACATATTTGTCGGTAGAACAACTGTAATCCCAGATCAGCCTCCCATCCCATGAATATTCCTGGACGCGTCCGCCCATACCACCTCCGCTAAAGACACGATTTTCATAGCCCACTGCTCCGGTACGAAGAAGATGTCCATTCTCAAGCAGATCGACGTCCTGGCCGGGCTGGTATTTGCTTTCCCATGTGTTAACAATTCTTCCATCCATGTCGATTAAGTAGGTAATTTCAGATGACATCGGCGCAAACAGGGTGTACCCTTCAAACGCCCTTGCATCGCGCTTTATCAACCCGAATTCCTGACCCCAGGATTCAGAGGAAGCGAGAACCGGTAAAACAGACATTGCAATAGTCAGTATGAAAAACCATCTTTTAACAGACATATACTCTCCTTTTTGAAAATAATTGAAGCGTTTGCGTATAATCTGCGGACTCTATACGGGTTTCTAATCTTTGGTTCTTCTCCAATTTAGTTGGAGAAGAGGATTTCTCCTGTTTTTCTAATTTTTAATAAAGTTATTCTCACCCAAAAGACGGCAAGTACTTTCATGCTTTTGTAAAGGATAAATCAGGGGATATACCGGATGTCCTGACCTTATGGCCGGTGTTGTATTAAGCCCAGCCAACCATAGGCTTTTCGCATTTGACCGGTGAAATACTAATAACATCATCGCCCACCGGGCAATAAACCCTGCAGAGGTGACATATCTGACAGTCCTCCTGGAATGTTATTTTTGACTTTCCTGTATCTTTATCTAATCTAAATACATCCATGGGGCACGTGAGTACACATGTTCCGCACCCTATACATTTATCAGTGTCAATTTTATAAACAGACATTTATAACCTCCTTATATTTTGCATAATGCTGAACGCGTGGTGCATGACAGATAAGTAAACAGGTAATTGCTCTTAAACAGATTAATCTTCAGCCTCTCTATTGTCGTGCATCTTTCATGTTTTACTCCCTGCTTTTCACGTCAGGCTATCTGCTGCATGCCTGCTGCTTTTTAAGCTTTGCCGCTATTCGTAAGATACTCGAGCTCACCAGGGAATCTATTCCTGTACCTCTGTTCATAAGGAATGCCGGAATCAGGTTTCCAGTCATCAGGCAGCTGTTTTTTATTGAGCTCCATTTTTTCTGCCTCTTGCTTTATTATTACCCATGCAAGCCATTCATCATCGTTTCTGGCCGGAAAGTCTTCTCTGTAATGGGTGGCCCTGCTTTCTGTTCTGAAAAGGGAAGCGCGAAGCTTCATTTCCGCATTCAGAATCATATTTCGTGTTTCGTGAGCAAGCCTTAATTCATGTGTGTTGTTGGCCAGAAGTTTTGGCGCAAAATGATCCCTGAGAAACTCAATGTTTATGAGGGCCGCTTCCAGTCTTTCTTTCTTCTTAACGTACAAGACATAGTATGGCGTCATTATACTCTGTATAACCTGGGTGATCCACGCGGGAGAATAGCCCTTTTCCCTCGCGCGAGGCTCGAATACCTGTTTTTTCACTTCAATAATTTCAGCCCTGCTGATTTCAGGCACTTTGGATCTCATGGAAAACTCCGCAGCGCTTATTCCGGCATTTGCCCCCTGCACCGCGCTCCCTGATGAAGATATCCCTGAACCGCCCACACCGGCAGTGCATAAGGCATCACCGGCAGCAAAAAGTCCCGGGACATTTGAAGCGCATCTATCATCCTTTGGAAACAATCCATCATGCCTGTGCGGAGCTTCACCTGCAGTAGAACCCAGCACCAGGCTTGTATCGGGATATAAGGGATTTGGCCCTCTGGGTGTTACACCTTCTCCAAGAATATCTTTTACCAGGACCGGGACATTGCCTTTGTGTGCTTCAAATATTATGGCCTGAGCCGAAAGTCTCGCTCCCCCTCCTGGTCCCCCCTTGCCGGAGCCTTTGCCTTTTCCAGCCTGCTGCTTGCCGGCTTTAGAGCCTTTACCACCCTTAGAGCCCTTCCCTTTACCTCCGGGGCCCCCGCCGAATTTCATATTAAAATGATGCTGGTATTGATACCAAACACTATCTACGTGTTCTGCAGGAATCATATGTCCATCATTCCATTCTTTACCTGAAATTTCCGCTCCCAGTCTGTATGCCATGGCTTGACCATCATAGGTGAGAGGTCCTATGGGGAATCCCACGTTTTTAAATCCCCCGGCACCGGTGCATAATACAACCGCTTTGGCTTTTATGATAATGGCTTTATCTTCCTCCATGGGAAATCCAATAGCGCCCACAACCTGCCCTTTTTTTTCAAGAAGATTGGTTATCATTATCCTCTCGATCAGACGGATATTGCTTTTTCTTAACTGTTCCCTGAAAACATCTCCATGGTTCAATGCGCCTACAGTTCCCCATGCAACTACATCTTTACCGATTGCCTCTGAATCCTTTACCCACATTTCCACATAGTCTCTGCGGAAAATATATTCGTCTTGTCTTGTCGCATTATTTATATAAGTATCTAATGTGCTGCTTCCGGCAGGGTCAAAAGTTGAAAAGGCTCCGGCCCAGGGACTACTGCCGGATCTCCCTACGTAACCCTTATCCGCAAGGATGACATCAACACCTTTATCCTTTGCTTTCATGGCTGCAAAGGTGCCGGCAAAACCTCCTCCTATTACAAGAACATCCGTTTCTATAATTTCCTGGCTTACACTTGTTGCTGATGCCGCATCTGCGTTGCTTATCAGTGATATGCCGGGAATTGTGAGAGCTGCGACACAAACGCCGGCGGAAGCTTTCAGAAAATCACGCCGGTTACAGTCAAATAAAGCTTTTTGATCGTCTGTTCCCATGGATTGTCCTCCTTTTAAAGTTAGTATCCAATTATACATTCCAAAGACTGCTTTTTATCCGTGAACGCGCACCAGGCTTGTTCCAGCCTTGTGTGGTTAACACACCCCATGCCGATTATTGCCGCACTGATGATTAATACCTGAATCTTGCAACTTTATTGTGTAGCGCAACAATCATGCCACAAAGGATCGTTCCTTTGTATGCCCTTGAAATCACGATATTGTTTTGACAAAAGCTGTAACAGCGGAAAGTCTTATTTATAATTGACAAATAAAAATCGGGAACAAAGTATCCATTGTCCAATGTCCGGTTGTATAATAACTATCCGGATTTTAAACTGTTCGGATGTTCTGCCGGTCATCACCAATTCCTATCAAAGAGTTCAGCAGGAACCGGGCCGGATCAGACGCTCCCGGAGTATTTCATCATAATAATGACCCGGGAGAATAAAGCGGAAGAAAATATTCAGGAATAACAAGAACAGGGAGAATTCTATAAAAAGGTGATCTGTTCTTTTGCCTGAGACTGGAACTGTGTGTTATGCATGGGTAGCTTGGGGAGCAAATTTTTAATTGAAACTTTAAGCCCTTACTCTTTCAACCAATAATTTGGCCACACATTAAAAAACCCATTAAACCTGATGCATTGCGCTTTCAAATTACTAAACCGCATTTATCTAAGTCAAGTTTAAATTTTAGGTTCTTCTCCCAATTAGTTGAAGAAGAGGGTTCAAGGGTTTAAGGGTTTAAGGGTTCAAGGGTCCAAGGGTTCAAGGGTTCAAGGGTTCAAGGGTTCTTTGCTCACTTTGTTCGACTCAGTCCCGCAAGCGGGTTCCCAGTCACAAGGGTTCAAGGAATAATTAGCCACAGACCCACACAGACACACACAGACTTTTTTCGTCAACCATGAAAATATTTAATATTACAATTTATAATCGAAACTACTGTGATAAAGGGGTATGGGGGTTCTTTGCTCATCTCTTTCATTTCCCCTGTCTCCTCTGCCCTGAAGCAGATTCCATCGAGGAGTGACTCGGACACAGGGCCAAAGGGTCAAGAAAAAACCTTTGAATCTCAACACAAAAAAAACCAGCAGTGGAAGACGCGCACTGCTGGTTATTGCTTCAGACATGAAAGGATTTGAAAAAATATTTACTGAAACACAACCTCCCCATCCTTTACATCCGCTGTTACACTATCCCCTTCCTTGATACTTCCTTCCAGTATCTTCATTGCCAGAGGGTCCTGTACCAGGTGCTGAATAGTCCTCTTCAGGGGTCTTGCCCCGTATACGGGATCAAAACCTGTGTTTGCGAGAAAGTCCTTTGCCTGGTTCGTGAGTTCAAGAGTGATTTTGCTGGTATCCAGCCTTTTTCCCAGGAGGCTGATCTGGATGTCCACGATCTTTTTGATCTCATCTCTGCTCAGGGAATTAAAGATGATGGTCTCATCAATACGGTTGAGAAACTCCGGTCTGAAGGTGCTTCTGAGTGTTTCCATGATCTTTTTTTCCAGGTCCTTTTTCTTGCCGTCGCCCATCTCGCTGATCCACTGGCTCCCCACATTGGAGGTCATAATAAGCACCGTATTTGTGAAATCTACCGTCCTTCCCTTCCCGTCTGTCATACGGCCATCGTCCAGGATCTGAAGCAGGGCATTGAATATGTCCGGGTGGGCCTTTTCTATCTCGTCAAACAATACTACTGAATAGGGATGACGCCTCACCGCCTCTGTGAGATACCCCCCTTCATCATAGCCCACATATCCCGGAGGCGCGCCTATAAGTCTTGCCACTGAGTGCCTTTCCATATACTCGGACATATCAATCCTGACCATGTACTGCTCGTCATCAAACAGGAATTCTGAAAGTGCCCTTGCCAGTTCTGTCTTTCCGACTCCTGTGGGGCCCAGGAATATGAACGATCCTATGGGCCTGTTCGGGTCCTGAAGCCCGGAGCGTGAACGCCTTACCGCGTTTGCCACGCCTGAGATACCCTTTCCCTGACCCACAACACGCTCACCGAGCCGCTCCTCCATCTGAAGAAGTTTCTCTTTTTCCCCTTCCATCAGCCTGGATACCGGGATATGGGTCCACTTGGCAATTACTTCGGCTATGTCCTCACTATCCACCTCCTCCTTTAACATCCTCTCCCCGGACTGCAGCTCCGAGAGCTTCACGTTTTCCTGTTCCAGATCCTTTTCAAGCTTGATAAGTGTGCCGTATTTCAGTTCTGCCGCCCTGGAAAGATCCCCATCCCGCTCTGCAACCTGGGCATCTGACCTGGTGGCCTCCAGCCTCTCCCTGATCTCACTGATCCTGGATATGACATCCTTTTCTTTTTTCCAGTGCGTCATCATCTCCTCTGTACTGGATTTGAGGTCTGCGAGCTCCAGTTTCAAAGTCTCAAGCCTTTCTTTGGAAGACTTGTCCTTCTCTTTTTTCAGGGCCTCTCTTTCTATCTCAAGCTGAATTATACGCCTCCTGACATCATCAATCTCTGCCGGCATGCTGTCTATCTCTATCCTCAATTTGGAGGTCGCCTCATCAATAAGATCAATGGCCTTGTCCGGGAGAAATCGATCAGTAATATACCTGTTAGACAGAGTTGCCGCGGCCACAAGAGCAGAGTCCTTGATTGTTACTCCGTGATGCACCTCGTACTTCTCTTTGAGTCCACGCAGGATAGAGATGGTGTCCTCTACAGTAGGTTCCTCCACCATTAAAGGTTGAAACCGTCTTTCCAGGGCAGCATCCTTTTCTATATGTTTCCTGTATTCATTGATCGTAGTAGCCCCCACGCACCTGAGTTCACCCCTGGCAAGTGCAGGTTTGAGCATATTGGAGGCATCAACAGCACCTTCAGCAGCACCCGCCCCGACAAGGGTATGAATCTCATCTATAAACAGAATGATTTCACCTTCCGCATCAGTGACCTCCTTTATCACCGCCTTGAGCCTGTCTTCAAATTCCCCCCTGTACTTGGCCCCGGCAATTAACGCGCCCATATCCAGCGCAACCACCCTTTTGTCCCTAAGCGTCTCCGGGATGTCCCCTGTCACGATCCTCTGTGCCAGGCCCTCTACAATCGCGGTCTTTCCCACACCAGGCTCGCCCATAAGGATAGGATTGTTCTTTGTCCTCCTGGAAAGGATCTGTACGACCCTGCGGATCTCATCATCCCTTCCTATCACCGGATCAAGGGCGCCTTTTGAGGCGGCAGCGGTCAAGTCCTGGCTGAATTTTTCCAGGGCCTGGTATTTGTCCTCCGGGTTCTGGTCTGTGATCCTCTGTCCCCCCCGGATGTCCACCAGCGCGGCCATTATGGTATCTTTTGTAACTCCTGCCGATGACAAAATTCTTGCGGCATCTCCTGTGTCCTCTTCCGCGATGGCAATAATAATATGTTCAAGGCTGACATACTCGTCCTTCATCTGCCCCGCCTCTTTAGAGCTCCTGTCAAGGATATTCTGGGTGCGCCGGGAGATGTATGCCCTGTCAAGACCCTCCCCCGAAACCTTCGGCAGCCTGTCAACAACTTCGTCAATCTTAGATAAAAGAAGGTTCGGGCTCACGCCAATCCTGTCCAGAAGAGGTGGAATGGCGCCATCTTTCTGGTCAATGATCGCCTTTAACAGGTGCTCGGGATCTATCTGTTGATGTCCGTGTTTCTCGGCCAGTTGTTGAGAAGATTGAATTGCCTCCTGTGCCTTTATCGTCAGTCTGTCCAGCCGCATAACATGCTCCTTTGTATGAAAGTTGGCAGTAGATCGGTCTCCTACCTGTAACAGCACGACTTAAGCTGTTTCTTGTTGAAAATTCATTGTTTAAAAAATAAGTTCACATTTATACCGTGTCAAGATAAAAATCTGGAAACAATTACCCTGTTTCGGTATATTGTTTTTCATGAAGGAAAATTTGATGAATAGAGGGATTGAAAAATAACCGGCTGCATAAATCTATATACAGAAAAGAGTTGATTCATGACAGGTATTATTGAAGTGGATATGTTTGATGAGGAGGTTGACAGTGTTGATCATCCAATGGCTGACAGTTTCAGGACCCTGCTGGAAGAGGTGGCAGAGCAATATAACTCCAGTCTTCTGTCTTATGAGATAGAAAAAGGAATGGTTTCATTCGTCTTTGACAGTGAAAGCCTCATGGCCGATATCCTGAAAATTTTGCAGGAAAAACAGTAAGGATTTATACAAGGCAGGGGCTGAGGCCGCACTGTCGAAACCTTTCTGATGTCTGCTATTCCAGACAGTCTGCCGTCTTAAGCCTTCGGCAGAGCTGATACTCCCTGTGGAGCTTGAGAAGTGGTTTTATCTCAACAAGAATTTCATCGGCCACAGATATGTTATTCAGATCTTCAGCATTGCCGGCCTGTACCTGGCACATCCATTTAACGGTATCCGGGCTCAGTTTGGGAGAAGATGCTGTTATCTGTCTGCATTTCAGACATGCGATCCCTCCTCTTTCAGAGAGAAAAACGGCAGGCCCCTTTCCAGTGTAACTTCTCCCGCAGATACAGCATTTTTCAGTGTTTATACCGAATCCTCCAAGGCGCATGGCTGCCGTTTCAAATATTACAGGAAGAAAATCGCGGTTTTCACCTTTGTCCAGAAGGTCGAGAGAGGTCTTAAGCAGATCAAACATAGCCTGATCAGCCATGGCCATAGGAAACAGGGCCTCTGTGAGTTCAATCAGATAGCTGGCAATGGACATGGTCCTATAATCTGTCCGGATGCTGGCAAAGGAGTCAACAAGCCTTCCTGACTCGATAAAATGGAGGCTGCCACTCCTTTTCAACCGGTATTCCAGCGTTACAAGGGAGAAGGTATCAAGGCAGTTGACAAACCGCTTAAGGCTTCTCCTTGCCCCTTTGGCCACGCCTTTCAGTCGGCCCCTGTCACGGGTAAAAAAAGATACCAGGAGATCAGATTCCCCGTACTCGTTGATCCTCATGATAATGGCGGTTGATAAACAATTGTCCATGGATGGCCGGAGTCCTGGAATCCTTAATATCCTATCAGGTGGGACATCATCCGATTTAAAATCTTGTAGGGGTTATATGGGGGACCAGATGCCTGTGGCACTGCTCTATGAAATATTCATCTGTCATGCCAGCGATAAAATCGCGTACTGTCTCTGCGTCTGATGTGCTGTTACGGTAGTTGTCGGACATGCCGTCAAGAAACTCCTTATAAATTTCGGATACCTCATTGCCCTTTTGCAGCTCCTGAAAATGTTTTTCAAACAGCAGTTCAAACATCAGCTCGATCTTTTCCGTCTGTTTCCAGGGCAGATCACGGGCATATATTTTTTCTTGATTAAATGTCTTGAGACTTTTCAGGGCCTTTCCCACCTCATCGCTGAAACATACATAGGGCTTGTTCAGACTGTTTGCCACAAGGTCCTCCACCAGGGTATATACAATCGTACCATTGGTCTCTCCAAGAATCTTGCGGCAGTCCTCAGGCAGGTCGCTTCTTTTGATAAACTTCAGCCGTATGGCATCTTCTATGTCTCTGCCAATATAACTTATAGTATCAGCCATTCTTACCGTACACCCTTCAATTGTCATTGGGAGTATGTCGGTTTGAGGATCTTCCTGCTTTTTTTTCATCTCCTGGAACAGGGCAGTAAAATCTTTGTCAGTATCAGGGTAGAGGGCCTGGCTATGCAGCTCCCCATCGTGACACAAGATACCGTCCAGGACCTGCAGGGTGAGGTTCCACCCTGTTCCCTTTTTTTCAAGCTTATCAAGGGCCCTCACGCTCTGTACATTGTGGAGAAAATTGTTGAGGCCGTATTTTTTTGAAAGCGCTGAGAGGAAAGACTCTCCTTCATGGCCAAAAGGGGTATGACCTATGTCATGGCCCAGTGCTATTGCCTCGATCAGGTCTTCATTCATGCGAAGAAGGCGTCCAATAGTCCTGGATATCTTGGACACGAGCTGTACATGGAGCACACGGTGTGTGATATGATCATTATTTATCAGATAAAAAACCTGTGTCTTATCAATATACCTGGAATAGGCCAGGGAATGGAGAATCCTGTCAGTATCCAGAAAAAAATTCTGCCTGTGACCAATCTCTACCTGTTTCTCCTTTTTTTGTCTCACCGCCTTCATGCTGGGACATGCCCATTGGGAGAGTCGATTTTCCTCCTCCCTGTCCAACTCATTTTTTAGGTCATTCAGGCTCTGGAAATTATTCAACCTCAGCGGTCCTCCTTATCCTGTGTTTTTTTGTACTCATCCTTTATATGGCTCCATATATTCTTTAAACGCTTGGTCACTATTGTGTTGGCTTGGTCTGTAACCCTGCGGGACTGCTGTTCCAGGATCTCTTTGTCGGGCAGAGGACTGCCCTCCTTTCTGTGTTTCCAGCGCAGAATGGATTCTGTTATCTTGACCTCTGAGTCCTGTAGTCTTTTTTTAAGGCCTATTTTCTTATCGTGTTTATGTCCCATATGGCGTATCTGTAATACTGATTTCCAGGTTAATAGCAAGGGAAAAAACAATATTCCTGTTGCCTTCCGATCTGTTATACAATAAATATAATAATCAGAGTTATAAGGTCAATTAAATTGATGATGAAATACCTGAATATTGCGACAGTTCCCTGCTGCGTTCTGAACGATTTTTTAAAAATCCGGTCTCTCTGCAACAGACCGGACTCAGCCCTGAACATGAGCCGCTTCAATACAACAGACAGGTTTTTGAACCCATGATGTTAATCCCCCGCATAAGGGAAATATGTATGAGTTCAAGACTATTCCAATCCCGTTTTTTGTCAAGCTTTTGGCGACCTGATGTGAAATTCAGGTCACAGTTAAGAATCTTGAAAAAATAGACAAGGGAAATTAAGATTTTTTCTTGCAAAAAGTGCCAATTAGTGTTTAAACTAGCAGGTTTTTTATTTTAGAAGCTGGCATAATTTTATCATTACAATGCCGGTGAGTACAATTCACACGCTCAGGGCTTACCCCGGTACCCCACCATGGGAGGCGATGCAAAGTACCTTGAGCGGAGGTATAACCGTGGGAATAGAGATCCGAATGGATCTCGCAGAGGAGGGCTACATGGCATCTACATTAAATATGAAAGGGTTATTGGAGGCGGGTGTCCATTTTGGGCATCAGACAAGACGATGGAATCCCAAAATGAAACCGTACATTTTCGGAGCAAGAAACGGGATTCATATCATTGATCTTCAACAAACGGTCAACATGTTTGATTCTATCCATAATTTTTTAGTTCAGACAGTGGCTGAAGGACGTTCTGTGCTTTTTGTAGGCACAAAAAAACAGGGCCGGGATTCTATTTTGGAAGAGAGCGAACGGTGCGGCATGTTTTTTGTTATTAATCGCTGGCTTGGCGGCACACTTACAAACTTTCAGACTATAAGAAAAAGTATATCCCGGCTTAAAGACCTGGAAAGAATGATGGAAGATGGCTCTATCAGCCGCTATACCAAGAAAGAGGCCATCAAAATGGAAAAGGAGAGAATCAAACTTGAAAAAAATCTGGGCGGTATAAAAAACATGGATGACCTCCCTGGTGCGGTCTTTATTGTAGATCCGAAGAGAGAGCATATTGCAGTAAAGGAGGTCAGAAGGCTGGGGATTCCTGTTATTGCCATTGCAGATACTAATTGCGATCCTGACGATATAGACCATATCATACCCGGCAATGATGATGCTATCCGTGCAATCAGGCTGATCACTTCCAAAATTGCAGATGCCTGTATTCAAGGTCATGACCTGGCAGCTGAGAAGCTGAAGGCTGAAGCTGAAGCTGCTGCAAAGGCAGAAGCTGCTGCAAAGGCTGAAGCTGCGGAAGCTGCTGCTGTGACTCCCTCTGAGGGTGATGATGGTGGACCAGAGGTGATAGTTGTTCCTAAAAAGACAAAGAAAAAAGACACTGAAGATATAAAGAAAAAAGACACTGAAGTTATAAAGAAAAAAGACACTGAAGATATAAAGACAGAGGAGTAAAAAAATTGGATATAACCGCATCAATGGTAAAAGAGTTACGTGAAAAGACAGGCGTTGGAATGATGGACTGTAAAGAGGCACTTAAGGAGTGCGGCGGGGAAATTGCTCAGGCAGTGGATTATCTCAGGAAAAAAGGCATTGCAACCGCACAGAAGAGAGGGGGCAGGGCAACTTCTGAAGGCCAGGTCCAGTCCTATATCCATGGGGGCGGCAAGATTGGTGTCCTGGTGGAGATAAATAGTGAGACAGATTTTTCTGCAAAGACTGATGATTTTTCAGAGTTTGTAAAAAATATCACCATGCATATTGCTGCTGCCAATCCCATATGCGTGGACCGGGAATCCATCCCGGAAGACATCCTGGAAAAAGAAAAAGAGATCTATGCCACCCAGGCAAGAGAGTCAGGAAAGCCGGAAAAAATTATTGACAAGATTGTTGAAGGAAAGATGAAAAAATTCTATACTGAGGCTGCTCTCCTGGATCAACCGTTTGTAAAAAACCCTGATCTCACGATCCAGGATCTTATCAATGAAATGATGGCTAAAACCGGCGAGAATATCATTATTCGAAGATTTACTCGATATATGCTGGGAGATTCGGATGAATAATAGTTCCCCGCGATTCAAGCGGATCATGCTTAAATTGAGCGGTGAGGCCCTTATGGGTGATCAGCCTTATGGCATTGATCCGGATATGCTGAAGACGGTGGCAAATGAGATCTATAAGGTGCACAAAGCCAATGTTGAGATCGCCATTGTTATCGGTGGGGGCAATATCTTCCGGGGCCTGAACTCTTCTGAGTATGGAATGGGCCGCGCCCGGGCAGATCATATGGGTATGCTGGCAACGGTAATTAATACCCTGGCACTGGGTGAATCATTGAGCAATTTAGGTGCCGAGACCAGGGTCATGTCAGCCCTTGAGATGCCCAAGGTGGCAGAACCCTTTATTCGGGAGCGGGCCCTTAGCCACCTTAAAAAAAAGCGTATAGTCCTTTTTGGGGCAGGTACCGGAAATCCGTTTTTCAGTACAGATACGGCTGCAGCATTAAGGGCTATGGAGATAGACGCGGAGATACTGTTTAAGGCGACAAAGGTGGATGGCGTTTATGATTCTGATCCGGAGAAAAATCCTTCTTTAAAACCCTTGGACATGCTCACATATCAAGACTTTGTGGAAAAAAGGCTGGGAGTAATGGATATGACGGCTGTTACCCTGTCAATGGAGCAAAATCTGCCTATTATTGTCCTCAATCTCCGTAAAGAGGGAAATATACTGAGGGCTGTTTTAGGGGAAAAGGTAGGAACCTTAATAACAGGGGAAAAAAAATGAAAGATACGGTGCTTTCTGAAATGCAGGAAAAGATGGCCAATACTATTAAGGGGCTTCAAAAAGAATTCATGAGAGTAAGGACAGGCAGGGCATCCACAGTCCTTCTTGATGGGATAAGGGTCAACTGTTATGATTCTTTGATGCCACTGGACCAAGTGGCCTCCCTTTCTGTTCCGGAAAGCCGTCAACTCATCATTAAACCGTGGGATCAAAACATCATTGGCGAGATTGAAAAGTCAATACTGAAGTCTGATCTGGGGCTGACTCCCATGAATGATGGGAAGATTATCAGAATTTCCATACCGCCTCTGACTGAGGAGCGCAGGAAGGAGTTGGCAAAGGTCGCTAAAAAGATGGCTGAAGAGGGCAAAATATCCATAAGAAACCACAGACGTGAGGCAAATGAAGCGATTAAGGGACTGAAGAACGACAAAGAGATCTCCGAAGACGAGATGCACAAGACCATGGACGAGATCCAGAAGAAAACTGATGAATTTGTCAAAAAAATAGACGAGGTCACAGCAGAAAAAGAAAAGGAGATCATAGAGTTTTAACACTCCTAATGGATATGGTTTTCTGATTCAGGGGATCTGTGATTAACAGCTCCCCTGAATTTTATGGGGACCTATTACTCTAAAAAAATGAGGTGCAGGCTCATCAGGACACAGAAGACAGCACCCTGAATTCGAGATAAATTAGATATGCCAAAAAATGATCACAAAAATGTCCCGAAACATGTTGCAATTATTATGGATGGAAATGGCCGCTGGGCCAAAAAAAAGGCTATAAACCGCATACTGGGCTATGAAGCAGGGGCAGAGGCTGTTAAGGTTATTACCCGGGTAAGCAAGGAAATAGGGGTTTCATACCTGACCCTGTACGCATTTTCCGAAGAGAACTGGAAACGGCCAAAGTATGAGGTGGCTGCGCTAATGAGCCTTTTGAAACGTTTTATGAAGAGCGAACTCCCTGATATGATGGAAAACGGGATACGCTTTCAGGTCATCGGGAGGATTCACAAGCTCTCTGCAAGTGTCCGGAAGACTATAGATGAGACCATTGAAAAGACATCTAAAAACAAGAACACTGTCCTGACCCTCGCCCTCAGCTATGGCGGAAGGCAGGAAATTCTGGACGCAGTGAGAAAGATCTCCGGAAGAGTCCTGGAAGAAAAAATTTCCCCGGACAGGATCACAGAAAAAATGGTCTCAAGAGCCCTTTATACCTCAGATATGCCCGACCCTGACCTGCTCATAAGAACAAGCGGTGAATCCAGAATAAGCAATTTTCTGCTGTGGCAGATTGCCTATTCCGAGATCTACCTCGCACCTGCACTGTGGCCGGATTTCAGGGAAAAGGAATATCTCCAGGCCATAGAGGAATACCAGAACAGGGAACGGAGGTTCGGTGCCACCAGCGGGCAGTTAAAAAAAAAGACAGATTAAAAAAAAGTAAAGACTAATGCAATTAAAACGATGGATTACCGCGATAATTGGTTGTCCTATCCTGATATATCTTATCTGGTCAGGAAAGGGGTGGCCCTTTTACACCCTCCTGTGTGCCGCAGCTATTGTCGGCCTGTTTGAATTCTACAATATGACATCTCCGGGTGTGCCGAGATTTGTCATTTGGGCGAACCTGGCCATTACCGTTTTCATATTTTTTGTGTTCGGATGGGGGAAGCCGCTGATTGATCCTGTTATATTAATCAGCCTTTGGGCCATTGTCCCAATGGCATACTATATGTTGTTTCATCCGACCCCCGATCCCAGGCGCACAGGAGATTTGGGAAGGCTTATCCTGGGGCCGGTATACATATGCCTGCCTCTTGCTATGCTGATCATGATAGATATGCGCCCAAATGGGAAACTCTGGATTCTTTTTCTCCTGACCGTGGTTTTTGCCAATGATACTGGTGCCTTTTATTTTGGCCGTATCTTTGGCAGGCATAAACTTTATGAGGCAGTCAGCCCTAAAAAAACCTGGGAGGGCTCCTTTGGCGGTGTCCTTACCAGTCTTGCTGCTGCCGCTGTTTTTCTGGTCGTGTTCGGTTTTCACAAGATAGACTTCAGCATCTTGATTCTCGTATTGTTCCTGGCTGCCGCAGCCCAGGTCGGCGACCTTGCGGAATCATATCTGAAGAGGAATCACAACATAAAGGATTCGGGCACAATTTTACCAGGTCACGGCGGTATGCTTGACAGGATAGACGCCCTTCTGTTCAGTATACCTGTGTTATACCTCTTTTTGAACTGGGGAATGGGATAAGAAGGCTGGAACCCTGCCCGTCCCTGACAAAATAGTATTAAATTGAGGATGCAAAAGAACTGCTTTGAGATGTCTGTTTGTTGCAGTAATTTAAAACCATCAAACACCATTTTCTTGAGAGGCATATATGGCATCAAATAAATATGACAGACAGAGGGTACTTGTTACCGGAGGAGCCGGCTTTCTGGGCTCCCATCTCTGTGAAAGACTTCTGGACCAGGGGTATAATGTCATATGTCTGGACAACTATTTTACAGGCCAGAGGCAGAATATCTTTCACCTTATGGACAACAGACAGTTTGAGATAGTAAGACATGACCTGGTTAATCCGATTTTCCTTGAAGTAGATCAAATTTACAACCTTGCCTGTCCTGCGTCTCCGGTACATTATCAGTATAATCCGGTAAAAACCGTAAAGACCAGTGTCATGGGTGCCATAAATATCCTGGGCCTTGCAAAGAGGGTGAAGGCAAAGGTACTACAGGCATCGACCAGTGAGGTCTATGGTGACCCTGCTGTTCATCCTCAGAAGGAGGAGTACTGGGGAAACGTTAATCCCATCGGGAAAAGGGCCTGTTATGATGAGGGAAAGCGGTGTGCTGAGACACTGTTTTTTGATTATCACAGACAGAATAATGTGAACATAAAGGTGGTTCGTATTTTTAACACATATGGTCCGCGAATGCATCCCAACGACGGCAGGGTGGTTAGCAATTTCATAGTCCAGGCATTGAATAATGAGGCGATTACCATATTTGGTGACGGCAGCCAGACCAGGTCTTTTTGCTTTGCGGATGACCTTATTGACGGTATGATAAGGATGATGGACAGTCCGGAGGGGTTTGTGGGGCCTGTAAACCTTGGGAATCCTGCAGAATTTCAGATACGCGAGCTGGCAGAACAGATTATAAGGCTGACCAATTCAAAATCCAGGATAGAGTTTCTGCCACTTCCTAAAGATGATCCCCTGAGACGCAGACCTGATATCTCCCTTGCTAAGGAGAAGCTCGGCTGGGAACCCACAACCCCGCTTGAAAAGGGGCTTGGAAAAACAATAAAATATTTTAAGGAGCTTGTCTCAGGAAAATGAGAAAAGTGACAGTCCTGGGTTCAACCGGATCTATCGGTGTGAGTACACTAAAGGTTATCGAATCCAACCCTGAAGAATATAAGGTTTTTGGCCTGGCTGCAGGCAGAAACATTGATCTGTTTACTGAGCAGATAGAACGTTTTCGTCCTGCTGTGGTTGCAATTTCAGATGAAGAGCTGGCAAACACGTTAAGAGACAGACTGAAGATGAATCCCTGCCCTGAGGTTTATTTCGGGCCAGAGGGGCTTATTGACCTCGCCTCCCTGGATGAAGCGGATATTGTTTTATCCGCTATCACAGGGGCGGCCGGACTTGCCCCGACTCATGGGGCTATCCAGGCTGGTAAAGATGTGGCGCTTGCCAATAAAGAGACCCTGGTCATGGCAGGGCCCATTATCATGGACCTTTCAAAAAAGAAAGGCGTATCCATACTGCCTGTGGATAGTGAACACAGCGCTATCCAGCAATCCATGCAGGGACATGCCAGAGAGGACCTGAAACGTATTATCCTCACTGCCTCAGGAGGACCTTTTAAGGATCTTCCCATAGAAGAGATGGAGTTTCTGACCCCTGCGGCTGCTCTCAAACACCCTAACTGGGATATGGGTAGAAAAATAACCATTGATTCGTCGACCCTTATGAACAAAGGCCTTGAGATTATCGAGGCAAAATGGCTCTTTGATCTGCGCACAGATCAGATAGGTGTGGTTATTCATCCGGAATCCATCATTCATTCCATGGTCGAATATATGGATGGATCAATAATAGCCCAGCTGGGCGTGCCGGATATGGCAACCCCGATCTCTTACGCCCTTTCGTACCCCCGTCACTTAAAAACGGATCTCCCGCCCCTGGAGATTGAGACGATCGGGACCTTGAATTTTTCTAAACCGGACATGAAAAAATTCAGATGTCTTGCACTGGCCCTGGACGCCATAGAGGTGGATGGAAGCATGCCGGCTGTCTTAAACGGCGCAAACGAGATAGCAGTGGAAGCCTTTCTTAATGAGGAGATCGGATTTCTGCAGATCCCGGTCCTGATAGAAAGAGTCATGCAGGCCCATGACCCTGTTCCGGTGGAGGACATTGAGGCGGTAATGGAGGCGGACAGATGGGCTCGTGAGACAGCTAAAAAAGAGCTGATTCCCATGCGTTCTTAGTCATATTGATTAGAATTTAAATTATAATTATATGGGTTTAAATATGGATGTTTTTTTTACTTTAATACAGAATGTTGGCGATTTTATCCTGTACAAAATAGTGATTTTTGTTCTCGTGCTTGGGATTATGGTTCTTATTCATGAACTGGGCCATTTTCTGATTGCCAAGGCCTTTAATGTAAAGGTCCTTAAATTCGCCCTGGGATTTGGGCCAAAGATAGTTGCAAGGAATTTCGGCGAGACTGAATACTCGATTCGTTATTTCCCGTTAGGCGGATTTGTAAAAATGCTTGGTGAGGGGGAGTTTGATGAGGAAGCAGATGAGCTTCCCCCTGAAGACGAATTAAGGGCCTTTAATAATCAGCATGCCTTAAAACGAATGGCTATTATTGCAGCCGGCCCTGTATTCAACCTGGGGCTTGCAGTGTTTCTGTTTTTTGGAATTTTCTTTTTCTCCGGAAAAGATGTCATAACCGCAGAGGTTGGTGGATTCTCAGAGGTATCGCCTGCGAAGGAAGCGGGTATGATGGAGGGAGACATTATCCTGTCCGTCCAGGGACAATCAATCGCAGACTGGGATGATTTAAAGGGGCTGATTCAGGATAAAGGGGGTGACCCAATTGACTTTATCGTACAGAGAAGTAACCGACGCCTGGAGATGGAGATCACACCCAGAGAACAGGACACGAAAAACATATTTGGCGAGGAGATCCGATCCGCCCAGATTGGGATTATATCCGCGCAGAAAATTACAACTCTTGAAATCGGCTTATTGCAGGCAATAGATGAAAGCATTAGTGAGACAAAAAAATACATTGAGCTGACCTGCCTTGTTGTGGTCAAACTGTTTCAGGGAGTTGTGCCATTTAAGACGGTTGGCGGCCCTATCATGATTGCAGATATGACCGGGGAGATTGCAAAGCACAGCTTCATGTCCCTTTTTCCGTTTATGGCCATTATCAGTATTAATCTTGGTATTCTGAACCTTCTCCCTATTCCAATACTTGACGGGGGGCTTATCCTGTTCCTTTTATTAGAATCTATTATGGGAAGGCCATTTAGTCTCAAAACTCAGGAATGGGCAATGAAAATCGGCCTGTCTTTACTTGTGCTTCTCATGATATTTGTATTTTATAATGACATCCTAAGATATTTTCAATAATTCCCATGATATTGGCCATAAACACATCTACCATGCAGTTCAGCCTTGCCCTTATGGAAGAGACGGGCACACTCTTGAGTGAATACCTGGTCACCCCCAGAGCAAAAAATTTTAACAATTTTATGCCTGCAATTGGTTGCCTCCTTGAGTCTACAAAGGTAAATACACGGGACCTGACTGGAATAGTGGTTGTA
>JAFDJA010000038.1 GCA_019307745.1 Deltaproteobacteria bacterium
TTATTAGATAAATCTAAGGTTAAAAATAATATAAAAATTAAAGGAAACATCTAATGCAGATATTGCTTGTAGAAGATGATATTCCAATAGCTGATATCATAATAAATGGTATGAACGACGAGGGAATCGAGGTTAATCATGCCGCAGATGGAGAAAAGGGGCTTAAAATGGTCCTGTCAGAGAGTTATAGCGCTGCTATTATTGATATTATGCTTCCAAAACTCGATGGATTATCTTTAATTCAGGAAATGCGGAGCAGAAAAAATGATACCCCCGTAATAATTTTAAGCTCCAAGATATCAATAGATGATCGGGTTAAAGGACTGGAAATCGGAAGTGATGACTACCTGACCAAGCCCTTTGCCTTTTCTGAACTCCTGGCCCGCCTCCAAGCACTGATCAGAAGGTCCAATAACCAGTCAGAGCCTACGACGCTCATCCTTGACGATCTTGTTTTAGATCTTCTGACCCGTAATGTCACAAGAAGAGGCAGGACAATTGATCTTCAGCCCAGAGAATTTGCCCTGCTCGCGTATCTTATGAGTAATATTGGAAAAGTAATATCCAAGACCATGATCATGAAGCATGTATGGCATTATAATTTTGACCCTCAGACAAATGTTGTGGAGGCCAGAATATGTAAATTACGCGACAAAATTAATCAAGATTTTGATAAAAAGCTGATCCATACAATACGAGGAGCTGGATATGTTATTAAAGAGACTCCTTGACCTTCGCCATACTCTGGCATTTCGCCTTACCCTTTGGTATGCAGTACTTTTCATTATTTCCTCTATTCTCTCCTTTTCTGTCTTTTATTTTTTAATGATCTCTGCAGATATAGGCCGAATTGACCATAGATTAATAAAAGAATTTAATGATCTGAGCAAAATTATTTCTTCCAGAGGTAAAGATGACCTTATTGCAGAAATCAAACAGAAGAGTAAGCTTATCGGCGAAGGCACTAAATTCTATCGCCTTATGGACGGCCTGGAAAATATAATAGCCGAATCTGATATGACGGTCTGGGGGCAGATAGAGATTGATGAATTATCACCCAAAAAGGAAAAAAATCAATCGGACTATTTTATTCAAACTCAGCTTGCTCCTGAACGCAAGAATGCAGCACGACATCCAAAAGTACGTATACTTTATGGCTCACTCAAGCCTGACCTAATCTTACAGACAGGGGAAATTATTAAAAGTGATAAGAAAGTTTTGAGCCTTTTCCAGACAGCTTTCACAGTAATGCTGTTTATCCTGATATTTCTTGCATGGTTTATAGGGAGCTTTATGGCCAGACGGGCCTTGCTGGGAGTATCTGAGGTCACAAAGACGGCACAGGACATATCAAAAGGAGAACTCAGCACAAGGGTTCCAATAAAATCCCGTGGTTATGAGATAGAGCAGTTGGCTGTAACCTTTAACACTATGCTGGACAGAATTGAATCACTGGTTTCCGGAATGAAAAATATGGTTGACAATATCACTCACGACTTGAGAACCCCAATCACCAGGATTCGCGGCAGCGCAGAAATGGTTCTGACCGGGAAATCAACCCCAGAGGAGTATGAGGCCATGGCCTCAAAGGCCATTGAGGAATGTGATCGTCTCCTTGAGATGAGAAACACCCTGTTGTATATCTCAGAGGTCAAGGCCGGGGTCAGCACTTATGTGAAAAATAAGCTTGATATTGCAGAAATGTTCAGAGATGCATGTGATCTTTTTATGCCCCTGGCTGAGGAAAGAGAGGTAGATCTAGAATTCGAAGGGCCGGACAGCTGTATAATGTATGGCGATGTCCCCAGACTCCAAAGAATGATAAGCAATCTCCTGGACAACAGCCTCAAATATACACCAGCAGGCGGCAGTGTTAAAAACTCCTTATGCACAGAAGATGGAAAGGTGATTATCACCTGCAGTGATACAGGCATTGGTATCCCTGAAAAAGAGCTGCCAAAAATCTTCAAACGTTTTTATAGATGTGATAAAAGCCGATCACAACCCGGCAAAGGTCTAGGTCTCAGTCTTACAATGGCCATTGTGAGGGCTCATGGGGGCGATATTACTGTAAAGAGTTGCCCCAACCAGGGCAGTACTTTCACTGTCATAATTCCTATTTTACCACACGAATAATCCTAATCAAGAGAGTGTGCTTCACTCCTCTTATCACTATGATTAACACCATTTCCTACCTGGACAAACAGATACAAACGCCGTTAAAGTTTGAACATCATAAACCCTTTATAACAGCAATGACGTTACACTTAGAGTCTTCAGAATATACTTACTCCATTAATTTTTAATATTACCATATAATAATTTGTCTTGCCCTATCGGCTAGTATATAGTCATACGATAGTTGTAAATTCATATGTATAAAATTTCGACTTAATAGTGAATGTGCGGGGCTTTTATCAAGATGATGTCTCTTAAAACAAACAAAATGTTTGGTGTTCTTCTCCTAAGATTTGAGACGTCATCTTGATAAAAGTCCCGCAAACTAACTCTCTTTTATACCAGACACATCACCTAAACATCCTTTGTTTACTCAACCCACATAATTAGATCAGTCAACCACGCACTTGAAAAACTCCAAACTATTATTTTCAAAGGCTGATATCTTAGATAAGACACTATAAGATCCCAGCTCCTGTAAATCTATTAAAAATCATATACCCCTGTATAATTATCTGGAGAGATATTTAACAGCTCTTTTTTTATCTCTTCAGAAATATCAAGTGCCCTGATAAAATCTGCAATAGCCTTTTCATCTATAACTGTAGTGGTTCGTGTGAGTTCCTTTAGTGCCTCATAGGGTTTTGGATACCCTTCTCTCCTGAGTATGGTCTGGATCGCCTCAGCCACTACTGCCCAGTTATTACCCAGGTCCTTTTTCAAGGCATCCTCATTGAGTATCATCTTATTCAATCCACGCAATAGTGATTTTAAGGCTGTCAGTGTATGACCTATGGGAACTCCAATATTTCGCAATACGGTAGAATCGGTAAGATCCCTCTGGAGCCTCGAGACAGGGAGCTTTGCTGACATATGCTCAAATATGGCATTTGCAATACCCAGATTTCCTTCTGCATTTTCAAAGTCAATTGGGTTGACCTTATGAGGCATTGCGGACGAGCCTACCTCGCCATCCTTGATCTGCTGCTTAAAGTACTCCATAGACACGTAGGTCCATATATCCCTGCAGAGATCAATCAAAATTGTATTTATCCTTTTCATACTGTCACAAAAGGCAGCCAGATTGTCATAATGCTCTATCTGAGTAGTCACCTTTGAGCGGTCTAGGCCCAGTGTCATATTGACAAAACTGTCCCCAAACGAGATCCAGTTAATCTCTGGGTAGGCAACATGATGTGCATTGAAATTACCAGTAGCCCCACCGAATTTTGCCGAAAACGGTACTGTATTTAAAAGGGTCAATTGTTTATTAAGCCTATCCACAAATACAAAAAACTCTTTCCCCAGACTCGTTGGAGAGGCTGGCTGTCCATGTGTCCTTGCGAGCATTGGGATGAATTTCCATTGATTTGCATTGGCCTGAAGACAGTCTATTACATCAATAATAATAGGCTGCATGACATCCAGCCATGCCTCTTTCATGGAAAGGGGGGTCGCAGTATTGTTTATGTCCTGAGATGTTAGACCAAAGTGGATAAACTCCTTGTACTGTTCAATACCCAGTTCAAGAAACCTCTCCTTAATGAAATATTCCACTGCCTTAACATCATGATTGGTGACTTTTTCAATATCTTTGATCTTTTGAGCATCTTCAAATTTGAATTTTCTGTAAACATCCCGAAGTGCCGGATAATGATTTTTGTCCATATCTTCCAGTTGAGGCAAGGGAAGTTCACACAGGGCAATAAAATATTCAATTTCTACCCTGACCCGGTAGCAGATAAGCGCCTTTTCAGAAAAGTAGTCGGCAAGCTTTTCGGTAGTATTTCTATATCTCCCGTCCAGAGGTGAGATTGCATTTAATGGGTATAAATTCATTATTTTTAGCTCCTCACTATTTGTTTACGCCGTACAATTAATTCCGCAGATTGACGCCTAGATTGCGGAAAAGGGCCATTTCTGGATGGAAACTAGTTAGAAATTAACTTTGTCATTCCCTTTAAGGCTTATCATCTCTCTTGTCTCAGCAGGGGTAGCAGGCTCTATGCTAAGTTGTTTGGCCATGGTAACAACCCTTTCCACCTGCTCAGCACCACTCTCTGCAAGTCTTCCAAGGCCACAGAAAAGGCTGTCTTCCATGCCGACTCGTACATGACCGCCCATGGCCAGAGTGACTGCTGCCATGCGTAACTGGTCTTTGCCAATGGCCGCGACAGACCATGTAAAATCACCCAGAACCTCCCGGGCACGCTGAATCATGAATATAAGAGCCTCAGGGGTTGCAGGTATACCATTAAGTGAGCCCATTACAAACTGAAGATGCACAGGCCTGTCAATAGCTCCACTCTCAAGCAGATAATTTACAGCCCCTATCTGACCTAAATCCCAGATCTCAACCTCAGGTTTGGTATCATTTTCTTTATCAATGGCAGCATATTTCCTTATCTGCTCATAGGTATTTGTAAAAACAAACTCTTCGCTTGCGACATGGGGATGCTCCCAATCATGTTGTAATTTGTCTTTTATTCTGGGATATACGAATGCTGTGGTAATATTTAGAGATCCACAATTCAGGGTAGCAAGCTCTGGTTTGAACTCCGGTACAACGGCTATACGTTCATCAGGTGTGCCAGCGCCACCAGTGGTGATACATACTATTGCATCACACCTTCTTTTGATATCCTCCAATATTTCACGGAAAAGACCCAAATCAGGTGATGGTTGCCCAGTCTCTGGATTACGCGCATGAACGTGGACTATGGCTGCTCCGGCTTTTGCTGCATTTACAGCGTCATCTGATATCTGTTTTGGTGTGATGGGCAAATATGGTGACATAGTAGGGGTTGGTCCCGCACCTGTTACCGCACACGTAATTATTACCTTGCGTAAAATTCTTTCCTCATTCATAACCATTCTCCTTTAATGCTTATTTTGTTAAAGGTTTATATTTATTTTTTATTTTGTTTGTTAAAAACTGCTAACTGTATAAGTAGTCTCTGATTAATCTCATCCTTGACCTCTACCTCGCTCTTGCCTGAATAATCGTACCACCCCTTACCTGCCTTAATACCTGTCTCACCTTTTTCCACTTTCGCTTTAAGGGTGTCAGATGCGCCTGTGAGTGGGCTAAGATTCCCGAATACACGATCTGAAACAAAGGCGGATGTGTCAAGCCCTATCATATCTTCTGTTTCCATAGGGCCAAGACAGGCCAAGCGGAAGCCAAAGCTGCCTTTTACTGCCTCATCCATCTCTTCAGGGGTAGTGACACCCTGGTCAATAAGGTAGCTTGCTTCCTTATATAATGCCCCTGTAAGGCGATTGATAATAAATCCCGGCATTGCCTTTTTTACGATGGCAGGTTTTTTCCCAACCTTTTTCATAAGATCCCTGGCAAGACCTATTGCTTCAGGATTGGTCTTGTCACCAGAGTGAATCTCTACTGCAGGGATGATATGTGCAGGATTAAAATAGTGTATACCAACGACCCTTTCAGGAGTTTTCATCCCTGTTGTAAGATCATTGATAGTAAAACTACTGGTATTGCTTCCAATTACAACATTGTCAGGCAATGAATCCAGCTTTACCAAAAGCTCCTGTTTGGCCTCTTTGTTTTCCGGGATGGTTTCCATTGCGAAATCACAGTCTTTTATCGCATCATCAAGATTTTCAGCAAGTACGGTCTCTATCCTTCCAATAATTGCAGATGGCTTTTCATCAATCAGTCCATGGGTATTAAACTGATTTATGTTTGCCTTGATCAGTATCATACAATTGTCCAGGGATTCCTGACGTCTGGCGCTTACCTTAACATTTATGCCTGCCTGTGCAAAGTTCTGGACTATTCCTGCACCCATAATACCCGACCCTATTACAACCACATTTTTAATATCCTCAGTGTTCATTTTTCGTTCCTCTCGTTAGGATGTTATATCTTTAAGCCCTTTTTAAGCTTTAACAGAATGGAATTACTCTGTACAACACCTTGCTTGTTAAAAGGGATAGCCTTTTTACAAGTGTAATAGCTTGGAACATATTTTATATCACATAAAAAGGCAAACGCTAAAACATGAAGACCGAAAAGATGATAAAATAAACCAGTATTCATACTTGTGCATTCAATTCAAAATTGATTTTTTTCACTAATCGGGTATACCGATTAGAGCATCTGCCAAACAAAATCTATATATTCCGTTCCACAATAGCGCATATTCCAAGACCTCCACCACCGCAGATGACCTCAAGACCATAGCGCAGGTTCCGTCTCTTCATCTCATTGAGAAGGGTGACCAGAACTCTTGTACCTGTGGCTCCAATGGGATGACCTAAGGATATTCCTGAACCGTTAACATTGATTATATCATAGGCATCCCTGCCAAGTCCCATATGTTTGATATCAGCCAAGACCTGGGCAGCGAATGCCTCCTGGATCTCAATAAGCTCAATCTGATCAATGGTCATATTGGCCTTTTTAAGGGCCTTTTCGACTGCAACAGGTACGGACAGATATGCCTTTCTTGGATCAGTTCCACCTACGGCAAATGTCTTTATACTTCCCATGGGTTCGATGCCTATTTCTGCGGCCTTTTCAGTAGATGTGACAACAACAGCAGCAGCAGCATCATTTTCTGTTGAGGAATTACCTGCCGTACAAACACCACCCATTACCGGCCTCAGCTTGGCAAGTTTTTTAATTGTAGTATCTGCACGAGGATTTTCATCCTTATCAACGATAATGGGGGCACCTTTTCTTTGAGGCACAGAAACAGGGACTATCTCCTGGTCAAACTTACCTGCCTCCATGGCTGCGATGGCCCTCATATGACTATTGTATGCCCACTCATCACACTCTTCACGTGAAATATTTTCCTCCCTTGCAGCGGTCTCTGCCCATGACATCATCGAAGGAAGTATGCCATATCGTTCTTCAGGCTGAGACATAACCCTCGCTCTCTGAATTCTGTCATACATGGGGATTCCCCACATGGCAAGATTTCCATGGCCTCTGGGCATACCGTTCTTGCCGCCTATGCCCCATTTCACATCACCTGGGATATAGAACTCACCATTACTCATGGACTCAACTCCACCTGCCACTACTACTTCTGCCTGTTCTGACTGAATCATCATGCCTGCAAGGCATACAGTATTAAGACCTGTACAGCAGCGACGATCAATAGTCATACCGGTAACATGCTCGGGCCACCCCGCCTTAAGCAGGGCCACGCGTGCAACGTTGGCAGTTTCACCATTCTGATAGGATTGGCCCAAAAGGACCTCCTCTACTATATCAGGTGTTATATTGGCCCTTTTTACGGATTCTTCAAGGACGAGAGCTGCCAGATCATAAGCAGGAATTTCTTTTAAGGCCCCAATATAACGGCCGACCGGAGTCCTGGCCCCACTGATTATTACGGCTTCTTTCATTATTTTTCTCTCATTGATTTGTAATCAACAGATAAATGCTGATTAGCCGATTAAGCAACAAAGGGCAATAAGATTTCAACCGAAAATTACGGAAAAACCTCATCACCCTTTGCAAAATTGTTATATGTTAAGTCTGGTACGGATTATTTTGCAGTGAGTCCTCCATCCACAAACAGGGTCTGGCCACTCATAAAATCTGAAGCAGATGATGCCAGAAATACACAGGTACCTACCAGGTCTTCAGGTTCACCAAGTCTCCCCATAGGTATCAGTGCCGCATACTTTTTTGCAAGCTCAGGATCATTTTTTATATGGATTGTTCCAGGAGTAATAATAAGAGCAGGACCAATGCAATTAACATTGATGTTAAACTCCGCAAGCTCAAGTGCCAGAGTCTTGGAAAACATCCCAACAGCAGCCTTTGTGGCAACATAGGCTGAGTTCCCACCAGTATACCCCCTGATCTCCCTTACTGATGAAAGATTAATAATCTTGCCTTTCTTTTTCTCTTTCATGACTCTTGCAAAATACTTACATGCAATCATGACACCCCTTACATTGATATCGAACATCTTTTGCCAGTCTTCAACAGGGTACTCAAGGGCAGGTCTTTTCAGATTAAGGCCTGATGCATTTACCATAATATCAACTGTGCCAAATTTTTCTACTACAGCATTAACAAGACTTTCTACGGATTCTTCGCTGGTTAAATCTGCAGTAAGTCCGCATGTCTCAACACCACTTTCTTCTGCGATTGCCGCGGCAACTTTGTCCAGGCTTTCCTGGTTAAGATCTGAAACTATTACTGTTGCACCGGCCCGGCCCAATCCCTTTGCAAGGCCTACACCAATACCGCCTGCCCCACCTAAAACAACTGCTATCTTTCCCTTTAAGCTAAATATATCAGTCATAGTCTTATTCCTCTTTTTAAATAATTTTATAAGTACGAATTTATGCCTGTCAGGATTTGCTGACAGACTGATTATTTCTTATTACTTTACAGTAAGTCCACCATCCAGAAAGTATGTCTGGCCAGATACAAAATCAGAGGCCTTGGATGACAGAAATATACATGCACCTACCAGATCTTCTGGATATCCGAGTCTTCCCAGAGGGATCATGTCCTTCATTTTTTTAGCAATTACAGGATCCTCTATAACATGAATTGTTCCAGGAGTTATGATAAGAGCAGGACCTATGGCATTAACATTAACATTGTACTCTGCCATTTCCAGGGCCAGGGTCTTGGTGTACATTCCCACAGCAGCCTTTGTTGCAGCATAGCCAGCATCACCGCCTGGCATAGACCTTATTTCTCTTACAGAAGAGAGATTAATAATCTTGCCTGATCTGTTCTCCTTCATGACATTGCCAAAGACCTTACATGCGATCATGGTACCCTTGACATTGATATCAAACATTGTGTCCCATTCATCAACGGGAAATTCAATTACAAGCCTTTTGAGGTTCAGGCCCATGGCATTTACCAGGATATCACAAGTGCCGAATTTCTCCACCACAGCATCCTTTAATTTGCCCATAGAGTCTTCGCTGGTCACATCCACAGTGTGCGAAAATGTATCATTGCCTGTCTCTTTTTCTACTGCAGCAGCAACCTTTTCTATTGCTTCCTGGTTACGGCTAGCAACTACAACCTTTGCACCATATTGGCTCAGCCCCTTTACAAGGCCTACACCGATTCCTCCGGCTCCACCGATAACTACTGCGACCTTCCCTTTTAAATCAAACATATCCATCATAAGGCAATCTTCTCTTTTGTTATTTTAAACCCAGAATATCTCCTGCCTCATCCGGAGTAAAAGGTATTTTACCAAGCTCTTTGACAATTCTTACAGCCCTGGCAACCAATTGCTGATTAGTGGCAAGATTCCACGAGGAATATTTAAAAAAAAATATCGAATTTATTGTCCCGTCTCAAAACGAAATTTTTGATCAGGATCGACAATCGCTAGAACACGAACTATGCTGCCATCTCCGCCCGGCCAACGCCAGGGTAAGGCCGTGAAAAAGCACCTTTTGCCTGTCACTTCATCAATATCTCCACCAATATTTTCAATTCCAGGAATCCCGCCCTTGACCATAAGGGTTTTATGAGCTGGCTCCCATTCGGGGAAATCCTCTTTAGGATCACGGCCGGACATTTCCTTATATTCCTCGATCAAATGCGGTTGTGTTGGGCCAAGACCATGATCAACTAATTTTGTTGCCAATGGATGGTCGTTGGCCTGGCAGCCGTAGCCAACCAATTTTACTTTTTTATCAACAAACCATTGAGCAGCACTTTTATCAGCGCCACACCCATAGGCGAAATATTCATCGGAATCACCCCATTTGCGATGAAATCCTGTATTGATCATGACTATATCGCCCTCCTGAATTTCGGGCTTGGCATTTTCAAGATCTTCGGCTGTGATAATTCCCCATTTTTCCTTGGGAATAGATACTACCACACCAGTTCCACAAAGACGCCACAAGGGATAATCATTAATGCTGGGTGTATTCTCAGTGACATGGAGGGGCGCATCCATATGAGTACCTCGATGCATGATACCATCCCATTGCATCTGATAAAGACCATCCTTGGCGTGAAATTTATTGACAGTCACATTGACACTAGGGCTTGAAGGCCATTCCGGCATATGTTGATGAAAAGGGTTACTTAAAGTATATATTTTTAGACTCATTTTTTTATCCTTTGCCTGTATGGTTAATTAATTACCAGCATCAATTCGAGATGTGCCGGCAGGGTCTATCATGCCAACAAACCTGATTGGGCAAGCGTCTCCATGTTTAAACTTCCAGGGTGTCGCTGCAAAGGTCGCGCGTTTACCTGCCAGAATATCTACATCGCCACCAACTTGCTCAATGGTGGGAATACCTGCTCCCAAAAGGGTTTTATTGGCAATGTTCCATTCGGAATGCTCTTTTTTAGGATCCAAACCGGTTGCGTCCTCATACTCCTTAGCCAGACGCCTCATGTTTGGTCCACCTCGATGCGGACCTAGCGAGGTTGCCACTGGATGGTCTACTTGTGGAGTATCTACTGCAACAAGTTTACAATCCATTTTAACCAGCCATTCAGCAGCATCTTTTGATAACCCCGGGGACTCTCCATAATATTCTAATGCATCGGAATATTTATGATGCCACCCGGTTACGATGACAACAATATCGCCTTTTTGAACAGCAGGTGTTGCCGCTTCTAAATCTTTAGCGGTTATAAGTTCATAGCTCTTTTTGGGGATACTTAAAACAACACCGTTGCCAAAAAGGCGGTCTTCGGGAATACCAGCTAAATCTGCTGCACCTTGAATCAAATGCAGCGGCGCGTTCATATGGGTACCCGTATGCAAAACGGTCTTGATACGATGGGCCATAACACCGTGTTGCGCAAATTTCACAGCGCGAAACATTATTACATCATCTTGTCCAGGATAGGATGGCACACCATGTCCCCATTCATGACTCAGTTCAACTAATTGCAACCCTGAATAGGGGTCTTTAACAATTGTCATAATGACCTCTCTTTTTAAAAGTTAGTGCCAATCTTTAAGCTACCTTCATTAATACTTTCAAATAGTCCAAAGGATAATCGACGATATCGCATGAGGATAGAAAGATATTTTCAGACGGGGGATTTAATAGATAACAATTTGCTTTTTTGATGTCAAGTCATATTTCCGGCTCCTTTATATCTGATATTTATAACAATAAAGCCAAGATCAAAATTCCAAATTTCTTTATAATCAACAATTTTTGATAGTAAAAATCTATACTAGATTACATATTACAATCAATACCTGACAGGATATAATAAGGATTCATGGCTAACACCTAAGGCCTCAAGAATTAAAATTAACGTATTAATTCCCTTTCGGTGCTAAGGCGCGCTCAAAACAACCGGTAAGCTATTTCAAAGTAAACCCAAAGTGCATTAGAACAAGGCCTTGAAATATTTAGAAAAATTCGAGTCAGGGACTTAATGGCAACACAGATCGTCTTTCTGCTCTTTGCAAAATGAAAGAAGGTGTCTGTGACCATATTGTATCACAGGCACCTTCTTTTGGAATAGATCAAAATAGAAAATAATGTAGCACGGAAGATAATCCCATTTTATAATAAGACACCCTAGAAAAACTAAGATGGACCAGTGTCAGCCGTATTGTAGCCCTAGATTGTCAGAATTGTTGTACCACTATTACCCATCAACCCGTAAGTTTGGGCCATACCTACCTTACAGTTGGGCACCTGGCGCTCACCGCATCTTCCTCGAAGCTGATCCGATACTTCCACTACCTGCCAGATGGCCTGAGCACCAATGGCCTCGCCAAATGATGAGAATCCACCACTTGGATTAACTGCAACTTTACCTCCAATCTTGGTGTCTCCTTCACGCAGCATCTTTGCGGCTTCACCTTCACCGCAGAAGCCACAGGTCTCCAGATACTGCAGATAATGCCAGGAGCTGTTGTCCGGCAGTTCAAGAACATCCACATCTTCTGGTCCGATACCGGCTTTTTTGTAGGCCTGCTGGGAAGCCGAGTAACTCTCGCTCAGCAGAGGTGCACCAGGTTTTGCAGGAGCTGAAAGAGCGGAAATTCTCATGGTTGGATCACCATACATTGCACTACCCATTGTTGTAGCTGCAACCTTAACCGGGTTATCAGCGTTTTGAATCACTTTTGGATCAGCAGATAGAATAAGAGCTGCTGCGCCATCACTTGTTGCACAGACTTCATAAAGTCTTAAAGGATCACATACAGGATTAGAATTAAGAACTTCTTCCAGTGTGAACTGTTTTTTATATCTTGCATTAGGGTGCTTTGCACCATATGAGCTAAGAAGAACCTTTACTGCTGCAAGATCTTCTTCTGTATCACCATATTTTTCAAAACGTTTTTTACATTCATATGCCCAGTAAACAGGATTAGGAATACCAGTCATTCTCCATCTGAGAACGTCCCTGTCCTGAAGAGGGTTATCTGATTTAGCTGTTAAAAAGCCTTTTGGTGAAAGGTCAACTCCAACTGCAAGAACTGTATCTGTTTCGCCTGCCGCAATACTGTTGTATGCCATACGTATTGCTGCAGAACCTGTTGCACAGGCATTGTAGACATTAACTACCGGAACACCAGTCTCACCAAAAACAGATTCAATATACTGACCTGAAAGGTGACCAGCGTTACCACCATAAATAAGGATACCAGACATGATTGCTCCGATTTCTTTCCACTCTACACCAGCATCTTTTAATGCCTGGGAAACAGCAACTTCGCCGAGCTGAGCAAAATTCGTTTCTGTGAATTTTCCCCAAGGATGCTCCCCGGTTCCTACTATATATACGTCTCTCATTTTAGATACCTCGTTTCTATATTATTTATTATTTAACAGCACGAAATGCCCAGGTTACAACATCATTGCCATCATCATCTTGATAAAGCTTGTATGTTGTTGTTTCCATTTCCATACCAATCTTGAGATCATCAAGCTCAGTCTCAGTTAAAAGACCAGTAATTACGATGTTCTGCTCTTCAAATTCCACAACTACAAGTCCGTAAGGTGTGATATCACCCGTGGTCTTGAATGGTGGTGGGCACATATAGTGCTGAATAGTGAAAGTTGAAAGTTTTCCGTTTTTAGGCAGCATTACCTCGTTAACACCTTCCCTTGAACAACCAGGAGCATGTTGCTGATGGCCTGCAGGAAAAAAATAAGTGCCGCAGGAATCACACTTGGCGCTTTGAATTCTAACGCCGTCCTCGGCCCAGGTAAACAGACCTGGATATGCAGGTACTTTTCCTTCTGAAGTCATTTGATATTCCTCCTTCATAAAATTAAAACATTATTATTTACTTCCCTTTAAAATTAGCTTCTCTTTTTTCTACAAAAGCAGCAACGCCTTCTTGCTTATCTTCTGTAGTAAGAGAGATACTGTATAACTCTCTTTCATATTTAAGGCCAGATTCCAATCCAACCTGTGCGCCTCTGTTAATTGCAGCCTTACAAAGCTTAACAGCGATAATACTTTTCTTTGCAATCTTTACTGCAATTTCCTGAACACATGCATCCAGCTCATCAATCGGAACTACTTTGTTGATAAGGCCAATTCTTTCAGCCTCATCAGCTTTAATCATATCGCCAGTATAAATAAGCTCTTTTGCTTTAGCCATACCCACAAGCCTTGCAAGTCTTTGGGTTCCGCCACCGCCAGGAATAATTCCGAGGTTGATTTCCGGCTGTCCAAATTTTGCCTTTTCATGGGCAACAAGAATATCACATGCCATAGCAACTTCACATCCTCCACCAAGTGCAAAGCCATTAATCTTTGCAATAACTGGCTTTGGACAATTCTCAATGATCTCACCAAGGCGAACAATATTATGGGCCATAATAGGAGTAGTTGCCTGCATCTCTTTAATATCAGAACCTGCGATAAATGATTTTCCTGCACCAGTTAAAACAATAACCTTTACAGAATCATCATTAGTGACATCATTCATTGCCTCTGTAAATTCTGCTCTTGTCTGAATATTAAGAGCATTGTAAGCTTCTGGACGATTAAAAGTAATCTGTGCTATTCCATCATCATTTTTTTCAAGGATGATACATTCCATTTTTATTAGCCTCCCTTATTATTTACCTTTATGTACTTTCATTCCGTAATCACAGTACTTGCTCAATGCTTTTACACCACCAGCAAGAGAAGTGAAAACAGGGATGTCTTTACCAAGACCTTCGAGGATCATATTTTTGATCTCATTGTAACCAACAAGCATGCACACAATAATAGGCTTGTTATGTTTTGCAGCTATACCCTGAACAACCTTTTTCTCGATAACTTCTAATGTATAGTCAAACCCTGCAAGAATAAGAATAACAGCATCAATATCAGGATCATTGAGAGGTGCTGACATTGTTACTTCAAGGGTCTTTGCAAGACCATACTTTTCAATAGAGAACCAAAGGTCAATAGGGTTGGCAGGAGGCATGAATTCTGGGAAAACATCCTTTAAGGCCTCAACTGTTTGCGGACCAAACTTAGGAAGTTTAAGTCCACTTTCTTCACAAAGGTCAGAAACAACAACACCAACAGATCCTGCTGCTGTTACAACAGCTACTTTGTTACCCTTTGGAACTGGCATGGTTGACATTAGCTTTGCATAGTCTTTGAGCTCAGCAAAATCTTCTGCTTTTATGAACTTTGCCTGTCTGATTGCAGCATCAACGATTCTTGAATTACTTGCTATGGAACCGGTGTGGCTCTTTGATGCAGCAGCGCCAGCTTCTGTACGACCACCATAAAGAAGAATAACCGGTTTTTTAGCAGTGATCTCTTTACCAACCTTAACAAGCTCTTTTCCTTCTGCAATACTTTCAAGATACATGGACACAACATCTGTCTGATCATCATCTTTAAAATAGTTAAGAAGGTCATTCTCGTTTATATCGCACTTGTTTCCAATAGAACAGATCTTGTTAATTTTAAGGGTATCATTCTTAATAATGTCAGAAGCCATTCCTGCTGCCAGAAGTCCAGACTGTCCGATCATTGTAACATTACCATTAGGCTTAACATCTTTTATTGGGAAAAATGTGGTTATCATATCTCTTGACACAATACCTGTACAGTTAGGTCCCATTACTCTGATATTGTGCTCTTTGGCGACCTTTACTATCTGGTTCTGAAGCTCAGTTCCACCAGCTCCAACTTCATTAAATCCCATTGCTTCAATAATAATTGCCTTAACACCTTTTTCCGCACAATCTTCAACAGCACCAGCACAGAATTTAGCAGGGATAATAATTACAGCAAGGTCAACATCACCAGGGACGTCCTGAATTTTAGGATATGCCTTAAGACCAATAATCTCGTCTGCAGATTTGTTTACAGGGTAGATATCACCCTTAAACTCACAATCCACTATGTTTTTAAGGATCTTATATCCATCCTTATGCTCATTATTGCTTGCGCCTATAACGGCGACTGATCTAGGTTCGAAAAAATTTTTCATCGATCCACCATCCTTTTTTATAAAATTTATTTTTTAAATATTTTAAAGCAGTAGTAATCTATCCTGCATTATTTCCAAAAAATTGTTTCTATTCTTCTTCCAGAATGATCCTTGCATCAACAACTATTGCGCCATCTTTATATGCAAATACTGGATTCATGTCGATTTCTTTGATCTCAGGTTTATCTGCAACAAATGCAGAGAGTTTTAAGAGCATATCTTCAAGATAAGGAATATCAGCAGGATCTTGACCTCTGTAACCTTCAAGAAGTTTACGGCCCTTTATTTCACTAACCATTTCAGAGGCATCACCAGCATCTAGAGGAACAACTCTAAAAGATACATCCTGAAGTACTTCAACAAGAACTCCACCAAGTCCGAACATTAAAACTGATCCAAACTTAGGATCTTGGATCATTCCCATGATGATCTCAACACCAGATTTAGCCATACCCTGAACTGAAATACCTTCTATATTGGCATCAGGATACCCTGCCTTACACGATGCCATAATCTCATCAAAAGCATTTTCGACTTCAGACTTATCTTTAAGATTAACCTTCACTCCTCCGGCATCGCTCTTATGTGTGATATCAACAGATGATATCTTCAGAACCACTGGATAGCCTATTTCCTCACTCAAAGAGACAGCATCCTTCTTGGTAACCGCAAGCCTTGTGTCCGTACAGTTTATACCGGCCTCCTTAAAAATCTGCTTGGCTTCAATCTCTGTGAGAATAGTCCTTTTCTCGTTCCTGGCTTTACTGATTATATCTTTTACAGTCATTTGTTCTCCTTCACTTCAGTTATTAAAAATAAAACACAAAATATAATATCAGTTTGTTAAATTTTTATGTTTAAATTGACCTTCAACACTTTAAAAATAGTTGATTATTGAATTGTTATTAACACCCTTTATTTTAGTTCAGCCGTAAAGTATAGGAAGACAAAGGCTTATGTGTCAAGGAAAAAACATCCTTATGTTATAAAGCTTTTAATTTATCGCCTTTCAGACTAACAATCCCTTATAAAGAAAATAAAAATACATGAATGTAAGGGCAATACCTGCGATTCGCGGCAACCGCCCCAGAAAGGCAATTATAAGAAAATGGAGTACGCCCGCACCCGCGATCATGGCGATACCGAGCTCAAATGACGCTGGAATCTCTATAGGGCTGAACAGGGCAAAAAGCCCAATACACATTGGGATACAGATATGACCATCCCCAACCTGCGATGTATATACGACCTCAGCGCGTCGTAATTTTGCATAATAAAATGCTAGAATCGCGTTTGGAAATACCATTATTAATCCACTTAACCATCCAATCTTGCTAAAAGTGAACAATCCACTGTCTGTCCTTGAGACCCATTCGACTAGGAATTCTACACTATAATAAACTCCCCATGCGCATGCGATAATAAGGCTAAGATCAAATATTGTTGCAAGACCAATACGTCTTTTCTTCCTGACATTACCCTTCAACACTTCAAACAGGTGTAAAACCTGCCAAAAAAGGAATATTCCTACAAGTACTAGTCCATCTCCGAAATCAAGTGTTCGGTCTCTTGCAAGGGCCCAGACGGCTCCTGTGAAAAAGAGCATCGCTATGATAGTAAAAAGCAGGGAGAGATAATTCAATTTCTGCTCCTGCATGGAAATTTTGACCTTCTCTTTCTTATATATGACCTTTAATGACCAGAAAATGGCAGGAGCGCCGAGCAGCAATGTGAGATTAGTGACATTGTTTACAAGACAGTTCTCAAGCACAATGGAACCGCTTTCCCCTGTGCGGCCCATAATATATGCGAATATAAGGTTGGAGATTCCAGAACAGTAGGGCATGATTAATGTCCCGATGACTGTTCCCTCAAACCCTCTTTTTTCAAGTGCGCCAAGCCTCCATATCATAACTATTGATGCCAAAACAAACAAAAGAAAAAATGATACAGGTCCTGGGTTTAATAATATCTCCAAAGCAGATAAATCCTATAACAGGTAGTTTAATCCGTATTTGTTATCAAGAACGTGTGGCAAACGCATTATAATCATCTGCCAGCTTCCAGTACTGTTTCAGCCATTCTTCCAGGTAGGACACATCTGTCCTTGTTATATTGAACTTTTTATTATATTCGAATATCTTTGATTTTTCAAAGATTGTGTAGTTTTTATCCATGCTGGCAAGGGTAAGACAGTCCCTGATAATCGCAAGAGCAGTATAATGTGATATTGTATGTCTACTCAGGGGAAATGAGGTATCTGTTTCCTCTCAGAGCTTATCAAAGTCAACAAAAAGCTGTGCAACCTGCATCTTTACAAACATAACTTCTGGATTGTCATTGCTCTTATCTGCCCTTGAATTAACAATAAGAATCTTTTTATAAGTTTCCGCATCAAATTCACTATATTATCCAGACAATTAATGTTTATAACATCACCTCAGATACAACTTCTGTAATTTGGATAAATTTGTTAAATATATGTCAATAATATTTGTTACATAATAACAAAGGTAGTAGTTCACGGCAAGCTTCACCCTAAAACAGGCATAAGAATAGTTGTATAATATTATAATACTATTTCGGACAACATATCTCTTAATGTCTTTATGCGTTCTGGTGACCCGGCAAGAATAATGTCTCCCGCAGGACTCCCGTCTGTCATGGCAGAATAATTGATCGGGTGATTATTAAGGTACTCCAGATCAAATCCTAAAGACCGATTGATTGCATGACTCCCCGCAATATCCCAAATTCGTGTCCCCCTGCTTTCAACAGCTCCGAACACACCATGATATATGAGAGGGAAACAGAGATGCAGAGCAGCGCTCCCAATACTTCGGACCTTTCCAGGAAACCTGCCCAGGTCGACCTGTTGATGCACTCTAGATGGGACCATGAGGTTTAATCCGGGAGCGACCAAATCTGATGTTGAGGGCATACTAATATCTGCGCCATTGAATGTGGCAGGGCAAGCAATATCTGCAAAAAAAAGCAGTTCCAGACGAGGCGCATAGACAAAACCAGCTATAGGCTTCAGCCTTTTATCCAAAAGCCCGACAGAAATACTCCAGCCAGCCATATCCTGGCTGAAGACATCTGTTCCATCAATAGGATCAATGACGAATGTAAAGGGCTTATCAGCATCAAAAATGTGAGATGTTTCCTCCGCTAGAATGTTTGATGCTGGATAAAGTGCTGCTATTTTCTCAGACAAAAAAACTTCCAGCTTTTTATCAACATCTGTTACAACAGACCCATCCTCTTTGTAATCCCTTTCGGAGAAACACATATTACGTTGGCCTTCAATGGCCATGGAACCCGCAGTTAGAATATGAGTGAAAAGTCCTTTTATTGAATCCATTTTTGTCTGCAATTCTCCTTAATAAACATCCAGCTTCAGTGTCCATATTTCTTGAGTTTATATCTGAGCATCCGTTCACTGATACCGAGCATTTCAGCCGCTTTGGTCTGATGATTTGAGGTATGCGCAATGGCCTGCCTTATCATCCTGAGTTCAAGGGCCTCTACAGCGGATTTCAAATTACCAGTCTCTATATCATCAGACATAAACGGAGATGCCTCAGTAAATGGCAGATCCGCAGTTGTTATGAATTTTTCTCTGGTGATAACCACAGCCCTTTCAATAATATTTTCCAATTCTCGAATGTTTCCGGGATAGTCATACTTCAAAAGCAAGTCTCTGGCCTTAGGTTCTATTCCTTCTATTTTTTTACGATTCCTACTGGAAAAAAAATTCAAAAAGTGTGCTAATAATGGGATAAGATCTTCCTTTCTTTCTCTTAATGGCGGTATAGATAAGGTCACAACATTTAGTCTATAAAAAGTATCTTCCCTGAATTTCCCTTTTTTTACCCTCTCTTCCAGGTCCTGGTTAGTTGCACTTATAATCCTGACATCAGATCGGAATGTTTGATTCCCACCAAGACGCTGAAACTCCTGCTCCTGGAGAAAGCGCAGGAGTTTTACCTGAATAGATGGAGTAAGCTCGCCTATCTCATCGAAAAAAAGAGTACCTCCATCTGCCTCTTCAAACCTTCCTACCCTTCTTTGAGATGCCCCTGTAAACGCTCCTTTTTCATGGCCGAAAAGTTCACTTTCCAGAAGATTTTCAGGAAGGGCTGCGCAGTTTAGAATTATCATCGGATGGCCAGAACGCGTGCTAAGGGAATGGATGAGCCTTGCAAATAACTCTTTTCCAGTCCCGCTCTCCCCCTGAATAAGAACAGCCGCATTGCTTCCTGCGACTCTTCCTGTAAGATTGATAAGCTCCTCCATCTCTCGACTCTTGTAAATGATTTGGTCGGTTGTAACTCCCTTCTCTCGAAGCTCTTCACGGAGTATTTCGTTTTCTTTTAACAGAATGTGTCTTTCAGAAATCCGGGAAATCAGTATAGCAAGCTCATCCAGATCTATTGGTTTGAGAATATAATCAGCCGCACCTGCCTTCATTGCCTTTACCGCAGTTTCTGTTGTGCCAAACGCGGTCATCATTATTACACTTATCTCAGGATTAAGCCGTTTTACAGCTTCAAGAACTGTCATGCCATCCACTCCAGGCATCTTATAGTCTAGAAGCAGTAATTGAAAATATTCCTTTTTAACCATTTCCAGGGCTTCGTCTCCTCTTTTCGCTTCTGACACATCATATCCTTCACTTTGGAGAAATCCCTTCAGCATTTCACGTTGTGAAGTACCGTCTTCCACTATAAGTATACTCAGTTTTCGCATTAAAAAATCCTCCTGCGACTGCTAAAATGTCAGATGTTTTGAATTGTGCATTCTTTAATCCAATAGAGGTATAGTGATCTCGAAGACAGTACCCTGCCCTATCTGGCTCTCTACTTTAATATCCCCGTTATGCCCCATTATAATCTCATATGCCAGAGGAAGGCCTAGTCCCAGCCCCTTTTCTTTTGTAGTATAATCCGGGTCAAAAATCTTTTCTACTTCCTCATGAGTCATGCCAACGCCGTTATCCGATATTATCAATTTAACTGTATTTTTTGTAGAGAGTTTTACGGCTATCTTAATCAAACCCTCATATGGTATCGCCTCAATAGCATTTTTATCATCCCAGAATGTCTTGATTATGATACCACTGGATTTTGCCTCTTCATCAACCAATATGACAATACGCTGTAATACTTCAATCAGATTATGGGATCTAAATTTTAGCTCCCCACTCCTGGAAAAGCCTAAAAATTCTTCGATTATTCGATTGAGACGACTGATCTCATCTCTAATCACCCCTGTAAATTGGTCGACATTAGTATTAGTACTTTTAAGCCTCTGGGTTGCCATACTTATCGCGTTCAGGGGGTTCCTAATTTCATGCGCAACACCTGCAGCAAGCCTTCCAAGGGCGGAAAGTCTTTCAGCCTTATGTAGCCGCATCTCCATCTCCCTCATCCTCCTGATGTGGTTATTCTGATTTTCATACAATAGCCACATTGCGAGAGAGGCAATAAGCATTAGAAAGGTCATAAAAAAAAAGACTCTGGTCCTCTCCGTACTTATAATTTCATCTATGCTTTTTCTCAGAATTCCCAGACGGATATATCCTGTTGTCCCATCTGCAAAATTCATTGGGGAGGTTATTTCATGAATACTTTTCCCGGCCAAGGATACCTTTTTACTCGTAATTTCATTTATATTATCCACCCGCAGATCAATAAAGCTTTCCTCATCCTTATTTTTAAAAAACCCGCCTGCCTGGTTCATTATTCTTTTATGGCTGTCGAATACTACACAATAGAATACATCAGGAACATGACTAACCTCTTCAAGTGCAACTTGAACAGATATCTTAAGGCTCCTGTACTTGAAACTTTCATCATCTAAGGCAATAATAATGGTTCCCGTGCCAGTTTTACGATTAAGGGCTATAAACCTAGGGCTTTGGGAGTCTGGTCGCCTGGCAAGAAGCTCTATCTGTATGTCTTTAATGCCATTGATAACAGGGCTGGAAAGTCTTATAAGATTTTTGGGGACAGGATTATTTGATGCCTGGACTGTTCCTCTATTATCCAGAAAGGCGATGATCCAGATACTTTCTTTGGATGAGATAGATCGCAATTGCTGATATTGTGGAATTCTTCCTTCATATTCGATGTCAAGCTTCTGGGCCAGATCACTCAGGTCTAGGATAAAGGATTCCTGAATTGGAAAGGTATCATCCCCGATAAAGCCAATATCTGCTTGGGGATCAAAGTCGGATTGACGTGTCTGGGTTAATACCTGGTATTTGTATTCCGAGTCCTGACTTATGCCCTTAAGCAGGCCCATACCCTCCTTTTCTATGTAGCTGACAAGAGTTTTATCAAAGGTCCTCAAGTCAAACATGCCCATACTAAGGGCCAGTATAATAAAGATTATGCAGACCAAAGCGACTGCAAGCGGCTGCAGAAAAGGGCTTCTTTTGGGCACAATATTTATAGAATCACTTTTTTGACTTTCTTTATTCATGTTAATGTCCGGATGTTTCAATGTTTCATCAGCTCCCATGCTAACCAATAATCCTAACTGAGCATTATGAAATGTCAACCAATTTTGATAGATCCACAAAATGCCTACATAATCCTATTGGATTGCACTAAGAGTTGAGC